>NZ_RAWD01000352.1:0-9314 GCF_003612065.1 Corallococcus sp. CA047B | reverse complement strand
GGTGGGAGGCTTGGGAACCGTGATGGGCCTGGAGGGCGCCGGGGCGGGCGTCGCCACGGGGGCGTCGCCGTCATCCAGCAAATCCTTGAGGTCCGCGAACGGATCCGCCTCATCCGGAGGGGACGGCATGTGCGCTTCCCAGGTTACCGGCGGCGGGGGGTTTCCACCAGTTACGCGACGTCCCCGCCGTCGCTTCGCCTGCCTGGCGGGAGGAAGGCGGCACGGTCCGCTCGACGCGAGGGGCGCCGGGCGTTAGCCAATGGGGCAAACATCACACCTCACACACCTCGCCTTGCCTCCCCGGGGGGGCGGTGACAGCTTCGGACGCTCCCTATGGCCATCCGCTACGCCCTGCCCAACGGTCTCACCGTCGTTTTCGAAGAGCAGCACGCCGCCAAGGTCGCGGCCTTCCAGGTCTGGGTCAAGGCCGGCAGCGCGGACGAGCGGCCCGACCAGGCGGGGCTCGCCCACCTGCACGAGCACATGCTCTTCAAGGGCACGGAGCGGCGCGGCCCCGGTGAAATCGCCCGCGACATCGAGGCGCACGGCGGGGAGATCAACGCCTGGACGTCCTTCGACCAGACCGTCTACCACATCGTCATCGCCAGCCAGTTCGCCCGCACGGGCCTGGACATCCTGGGGGATGCGGTGCGCCGCTCCGCGTTCGACAAGGACGAGCTGGCGCGCGAAATCGAGGTGGTGTGCGAGGAGATCAAGCGCAGCTCCGATTCTCCGTCGCGCCGGGCCTCGCGCGCGCTGTTCGCCACCGCCTTCCAGACGCACCCGTACCGGCTGCCCGTCATCGGCACCGAGGAGAGCGTGCGCAGCTTCACGCGCGAGAAGGTGCTGGAGTTCTACCACCGGCACTACACGCCCAGGAACCTGGTCCTGTCCGTCGCGGGCGACCTGCGCGAGTCGGAGCTGCGCGAGTGGGTGGAGGAGATTTTCGGCGGTGACTGGGGCCGGCCCTACGCGGGCCCGGTGGAGCGTCCCCGCGACGCGGCGCCCACCGGCCGGCGCGTCCACGTGCAGACCGAGGACGTGAAGGAAGCCTACCTGCACCTGTCCTTCGCCATCCCGGAGTTGGAGCACCCGGACGTGCCCGCGCTGGACATGCTGGCGATGGTCATGGGCCAGGGCGAGTCGTCGTGGCTGGTGCGCGAGGTGAAGCACCGCCAGCACCTGGTCAATGACATCCATGCCTCCGCGTACACGCCCAAGGACCCGGGCATCTTCTCCGTGGGCCTGACGCTGCCGCCGGCCCAGGCGACGAAGGCGCTCACGCAGACGGCGCGCGTGCTGGAGGCGCTGCGCACCACGCTGGTGCCGGAGGAGGAGCTGCGCACGCTCAAGTCGGCGGTGGAGGCGGAGTCCGTCTACCGCAAGGAGACCGTGCAGGGCACCGCGCGCAACCTGGGCTCGTACCAGACGAGCCCCGGCGGCCTGGAGTCCGAGGCCCGCTACATGGAGCACATCCGCGGGCTGACGCTTGAAGACCTGCGCCGCGTGGCCCAGAAGTACCTGCGGCTGGAGCACGCCGTCGTCACCGCGCTCGTGCCGCCCTCCGCGGAGCTGACGGAGGCCTCGGTGAACGCCGCGCTGGACGAAGCGGCCAAGAGCCCCGGCATCACGCCCCCGGAGCGCGCCTCCCGGCCCGTTCCCCCGGATGCCCCGGCGCGTCCGGCCCGGAGCACGGCGGCGTCCGCGCGCTCGGAGGTGTACCAGGAGAAGCTGCCCTCCGGCGCGACGCTGGTGGTGCGCGTGGAGCCCCACGTGCCGCTGTTCTCCATGCGCGCGGCCTTCACCGGCGGCCTGCGCTACGAGACGAGCGAGGACAACGGCATCACCACGCTGGTGAGCCGCACCCTCACGCGCGGCACCACCACGCTCAGCGCGGATGAAATCTCCCAGCTGAGCGACATCTACGCGGGTAACGTCAGCGCCCAGGGCGGCCGCAACTCCGTCAGCCTGAAGGCGGACTTCCTGTCGCGCTACTTCGAGCCCGGCTTCCGGCTGTTCGCCGACTGCCTGCTCAACCCCGCCTTCCGCGAGGAGGAGGTGGCCCGGGAGCGCTCGCTGCTGCTGCAGGACATCCTCACCCGCGAGGACAAGCCGTCCAGCCTGGCCTTCGAACTGTTCGCGCGCACGCTGTACCGCGAGCACCCGTACCGGCTGCCGCTCACGGGCGAGAAGGCGTCGGTGGAGAAGCTGGGGCCGGATCAGCTCCGGGCGTACCACCGGCAGCACATGGACCCGTCGCAGATGACGCTCAGCGTGGTGGGCGACGTGCGCGTGGAGGAGGTGCGGGCGCTGGCGCTCGAGTACTTCGGAAAGGCGCGAGGCGGCGCGGTGGCGCCGAAGCAGGTGCTGCCGGAAGCGCCACCTTCAGCTCCGCGCACGGAGAAGAAGGAACTGGCGCGAGCACAGACGCACCTGGTGATGGGCTTCCAGGCGGCCCGGTTGACGGACCGGTGGCGCATCACGCTGGACGTGCTGTCCACGGTGCTGTCGGGCCAGGGCGGCCGGCTCTTCGTCGAGCTGCGCGACAAGCGCTCGATGGCCTACAGCGTGAGCAGCTTCTCCATGGACGGATTGGATCCGGGCTACTTCGCCGTCTACATGGGCACGAGCCCGGAGAAGGTGGACGCGGCCGTGGCGGGCATGCGCAAGGAGCTGGAGCGCATCCGCGACGAGCCGATTCCGGACGCGGAGCTGGAGCGCGCGAAGCAGCACATCATCGGCTCGTACGAAATCGACCTGCAGCGCAACAGCGCCCGCGCGACGCTGCTCGCGCTGGACACCTGCTACGGCGTGGGGCTGGACAACTTCCTGCACTACTCCGAGCACGTGGCGAAGGTGACCGCCGCGGACGTGCAGGAGGTGGCCCGCCGGGTCATCGACTTCGACCGCGTGGCCATGGCCGTCGTGGGGCCGTAGCGACACGGCCGGGGTCGGGGCTGACGTGCGTGGGAGCGTCCAACGGCGCTTCCACGCCGCACCGGCTGGGGTAGAAGGGGCGCATGTCCCAGACCTACCTTTCACTCACCGTGGATATCGCGGAGGAAGCGTCCGAGATTCTCCAGGACCTGCTCCACGAGTCCGGCGCCCTGGGCCTGGAGGTCCGCGACCACGAGATGCCCATCATGCCGGGCGTGCGCGCGCCCTCCACGGGCGAGGCCATCGTCGTCGCCTATTTCGAGGACCGCGACAGCGCGGAGGCCGCTCGCGACGCGGTCGCTGAATCCCACCCCAACGCGCGCATCACCCTGGACGAGCAGCCCCAGCAGGACTGGAGCAATGAGTGGAAGTCGCTCATCAAGTCCGTGCAGGTGGGCCGCCTCTGGGTGGGGCCGCCCTGGGAGGCGGAGAACGCGCCCAAGGACAAGCTGCGCATCGTCATTGAACCGAAGATGGCCTTCGGCACGGGGGACCACCCCACCACCGCGCTGTGTCTGGCCGCGGTGGACGACTTCATGGCCACGCACCCGGGCGCGAGCGTGCTGGACGTGGGCACCGGCACGGGAGTCCTCGCCATCGCCGCGAAGAAGCTGGGCGCGGGCACCGTGGTGGGCACCGACAACGACCCGGTCTGCGTGGAGCTGGCCCGGGAGAACTGCACCGACAACGCGACGCCGGACCTGGACGTCTCCGAGCGCGAGCTGACGCAGGTGCCGGGCACCTTCGACCTGGTGCTCGCCAACATCCTGGCCAACACGCTGATTGAACTGGCGCCCCTCATCGTCGCCAAGGCGAAGGACCGGCTGGTGCTGGCCGGCGTGCTCGCGCACCAGCGCGTGGACGTGGAGGCCGCGTTCCGGAAGCTCGGGTGCACGGTGCTCGCGGGCGCGCAGCAGGGCGAGTGGGTGCGCATCGACTTGCAGCGCTGAAAACAAAGGGGGGTCGGGTCGCGAACGGTGTCCGCCAACCCGACCCCTGCCTTGGACTCGCGAGGCTTTCCCCCTTGACCTCAGGACCTCGCGACTCCCGCCGTGTGCCGGGAGTCATTGCAGTCCGCGTGCCCGCATCGCCCCCAGATGGAGCGCGGGGCCTGGGACGCGGGGTTGTAGCGGGACGGGTTACGGGGTGTGCGGCGCGTGTGACCTTCCACGCTACAGCCGGGCTCCAGGCCTGGGTTTGGACCTCACGCGAAGCCGAGTGAACCGGCCGCGCGCAGGGAGCCCACCACTTCGCCCCGGGTGTTGAAGAGGCGCGGCTCCGCGTGGTGTTCCAGGCCCGCCATGGGCAGCGGGATGCCCTGCTGTTCGGCCACGAACCGGAGCACCGTGAGGAGCGCGGGCGCGGCGCAGCGGGCATCGCCGTCCTCCACCTTGAGGGCCACGCCCAGCCGGGCCCGGGGCAGCGCGGCGCAGTAGACGCCCTCCGCGCCAATCTTCACCACGGCCTCGCCCTGGAAGGCGGTCATCAGCTCCGTGCACGCGCGGCCCCTGCCCGCGACCAGCTCCGGGTGCGCCAGCATCGCCTCGCGCAGGCGGCGCGCGGACGGGTCCTCGGAGATGCCGAAGCGGGCCCACGCGGTGGCCATGGCGCGCAGGGGCAGGCCGAAGCACACCGCGAGGCACCCATCCACGCCCTTCACCAGCGCGTCGCGCGGCAGGCCCGTCCACTTCGCGATTTCATCCTGGATGCGCTCCTGCACCGGGTGTCCGGCGCTGGCGTAGCCCTTGGGGTCCCACCCATGGTGCCGGGCCAGCGCGAGCATGCCGGCGTGCTTGCCGGAGCAGTTGTTCCACCGGGGCGTGAGCGCCACGCCCGCGCGCAGCGCTTCCTCCGCCACGGTCTGGGACAGCGACGGATGCGGGCCACACGCGAGCTGGTTCTCTTCACAGCCGGAGGCGCGCAGCATCTGCATGGCGAGCGCGCGGTGCACGGGTTCGCTGGAGTGGGACGCGCACGCCAACGCCAGCTCGCGCGGGCCGAAGCCGTAGCGGTCCGCCGCGCCGTCCTGCACCAGCGGCAGCGACTGGAAGGGCTTGGCCGCCGAGCGCCAGAAGGTGACGCGGTCCGGGTCTCCCGCCGCCGCGACGAGCGTGCTCTCCGCGCTCACCACCGCGACGGAGACGACGTGGAAGGATTCGACGAAGCCGGAGCGGGTGGACTCGATGACGAAGGTGGACATGGGCGTGGCGGCCCATAGCAGGACGGGCATCCGCGTGTCCTGCCGCACCGGGACCCGCACCCGGGGGACGTGTCCGAAAAAGGGGATGCGGGGCTGGTGTCCGGGCGGGGCCTGCTGAATCCTTCGCGCCCCTCCTCCCAAGGAAGTCGCCGTGGTCCGCCTCTTCGTCCCCCTGCCCGAGCCCGCCCCTTCCGACGTCACCCTCACGGGCGAGCGCCGCCACTACCTCGTGCACGTGCTGCGGCTGGAGGACGGCGACGCGCTGGAGGTGTTCGACGGCAAGGGCCGCGCCTTCGAGGCACGCGTCACGGGCCTGGGCGCGGAGGACGTGCGGCTCGTGCTGGGCACCGTGCGCGTGACGCCGCCCGCGCGCGAGATGAGCGTGCTCCAGGGACTGCCCAAGGGCGACAAGCTGGAGTGGGTGCTGCAGAAGGGCACCGAGCTGGGCGCCACCGCGTTCCATCCGGTGGCGACCGCGCGCAGCGTGGTGAAGCTGGAGCCGAAGCGCGCCGAGGAGCGCACGCAGCGGTGGGCCAAGATTGTTGAAGAGGCCGCGCGGCAGTGTCGCCGGGACGACGTGCCGCGCGTGCACCCGCCGCGTCCGCTGTTGGAGGCGGCGCGGTCACTGACGCCGGGCACGCTCCTGCTGGTGCTGGACGAGGAGGAGTCCGCGGTGCCGCTGGGGGAGGCGTTCCGGAGCGTGGGGCCCGGCACACCGGTGGCGCTGGTGATTGGCCCCGAAGGCGGACTGGCGCGGGAGGAGGTCACGGGGCTGCGCGAGCTGGGAGCGCGGCCCGTCACGCTGGGCGCGCGCATCCTGCGCACGGAGACGGCGGCGCTCGCGGCGCTCGCGGTGATGCAGCATCTGGACGGGTCGCTCGGGTAGCAGGCGGGCGGGCAGACCCTCTCCCCATCCCGGGTCACGGATCCGTGTGCCCATTCCTACGTTTCTGCCATTCGGGACCTCGCGGGTCCCTCAAAAGGAGAGACTCTCATGGGGATCATTGCCTTCATCATCATCGGCCTCATCGCGGGCCTCATCGCTCGGGCCATCCTGCCGGGCAAGCAGAGCATGGGCCTGGTGGCCACCACCCTGCTGGGCATGGTGGGTTCGCTGGTGGGCGGTCTTGTCGGCTCGCTGTTCCAGCGTGATGGGAAGCTCTTCGACCTGCACGCCTCCGGCATCATCATGTCCGTGGTGGGATCGATCCTCGTGCTACTCCTGGTCGGAGCAGCGGGACGGCGCCGCGTCCACGCCTAGCGCGCGTCCGCCCATGAGAGGCGGAAGCCAGATTGAGGCGATGTGACCCCTCGTCAGGGTGAGTTGGCGGCGCGCTCCTTGGAGTGCGTCGCCAACCGTCGTTTCTGCTTCACGCGGGTGCCATCCACGGCCAGGGGCCCTGGCGCTCGTCCTTCCCGGGCGGGGTTCTGTCTCCCTGGCGAAGGCGTGGTCAGCGGGAAGTCGCAGGGTGCCGCATTGGCGAAGCCGGACTCCATCATGGCGCGGGTACTCATGCCCGCTCACGCTGGAGAAACACCATGCCCCGCAAGCCATCCGGCTCGCCCCCTCCTCCGCGCCCTCAAGGTGAACGGGAACTCGTGGTCATCGCCACACCGGAAGCAGGGCTGAGGGCACGCGCGACCGGGCTCCAATCCACGACGAACCTGGATGTGGCGCCGTTGACCAAGGTGCTCCAGGCCTCGAAGGCCCGCCTGATCCCGCTCTTCGGGCCCACCGAGGAACATGCGGCGCCCAAGGCCGCGGCGGGTGTCGACGGGGGCGCGCCCATGGTGCAGTTGCAGCGCTACTACCGGGTGGAGGCGGCGGACGAACAACTCGACGCGCTCGCCAGGTCCCTGCGGGCGCTCCCCATGGTGGAGGCCGCATACGTGAAGCCTCCCGCCGAACCGGCGTACGAGGTGCTCAACACCATGCAGCCGCAGGTCGTGGACGCGCCTCCCACCACGCCTGACTTCACCACGCGCCAGGGCTTCCTGGGCGCGGCGCCAGGTGGCGTCGACGCGCTTCATGCCTGGACGCTGCCCGGAGGGCGTGGAGCGGGCGTGAGAGTCATCGACATCGAGGGCGCCTGGCGCTTCACGCACGAGGACCTCACCCAGAGTCAGGGGGGCGTGGTCGGTGGCTCGCAGCTCCCGGACCCCATTTGGCGCAACCACGGCACCGCCGTCATCGGCGTCATCGGCGGCGACACCAACGGCCAGGGCGTCACCGGCATCTCCCCGGACGCCTTCGTCCGCGCCATCTCCATCTTCGGAGGGCTGGGCTCGGGCGGAGCCATCCGCCGCGCCGCGGACCTGCTGGGCGCCGGAGATGTCATCCTCATCGAACTCCACCGCCCGGGGCCGCTCGCCACGGGCGTGGGACAGGAGGGCTTCATCGCCATCGAGTGGTGGCCGGACGACTACGACGCCATCCAGTACGCCACCTCGCGGGGCGTCATCGTCGTCGAGGCGGCGGGCAACGGCGCCCAGGACCTGGATGCCCCCGCGTACGACGTGCCGCAGCCCGGCTTCCCGCCTGGCTGGTCGAATCCCTTCCGCCGCGGCGCACGGGACTCGGGCGCCATCCTCGCGGGCGCGGGCGCACCGCCTCGGGGGACGCACGGCCACGACCACGGACCGGACCGCTCGCGGCTGGACTTCTCCAACTTCGGCGCCGCCGTGGACGCGCAGGGCTGGGGGCGCGAGGTCACCACCACCGGCTACGGAGACCTCCAGGGCGGAGGCAACGAAGACCTCTGGTACACCGACGGCTTCTCCGGCACGTCCAGCGCATCCCCCATCGTCGTCGGCGCGCTGAGCTGCCTCCAGGGCGTCCGCCGGGCCCAGAGCACGGCGCTGATGACGCCCATGGAGGCCCGCGCGCTGCTGCGCTCCACGGGCTCGCCCCAACAGGACGCGCCGGGCAGGCCCGCCTCCCAACGCATCGGCAACCGGCCCGACCTGAGACAGTTGCTGGCGACCCAGGTGCAGACCGTGCCGCTGCACCGTTACTGGAACGCGGGCGCGGGCGACCACTTCTACACCACGAACTGGAACGAGCTGGGCGGCGGGAACCACGGCTGGGGTTACGAGGGCATCCAGTGCCACATCTACCCCACGGCCCGCTCGGGCACCGTGCCGCTCTACCGCTACTGGAACGCGGGCATCGGGGACCACTTCTACACCACGAGCTGGGGAGAGCTCGGCGCCGGGGCCTACGGCTGGGGCTACGAGGGCATCCAGGGCCACGTCTACCCCACGGCCCGCTCGGGCACCGTGCCGCTCTACCGCTACTGGAACGCGGGCATCGGGGACCACTTCTACACCACGAACTGGGGAGAGCTCGGCACCGGGGCGTACGGCTGGGGCTACGAGGGCATCCAGTGCTACGTGGAGCCCATGGCCCGGTCGGGCGTGCCCCTCACGGAAGGCGAGGCGGCCCGGGCGAGCGGGCCCGCGATGTCGGGCTTCGAGGCGGGATCCGGCATGCGCGTCATGCCAGGCCTGGAAGCCACCGGGGCCGTTCCAGCGTCCTTCCAGATGACGGGGAAAGGGACCACCGCTCCGGCCTCGTTCTCGACCGGGCGGATGGCGGGCAAGGAGACCCTGGAGATCGAGGGCAAGGGCGCCTCCTCGCAGGACGTGACCCTCACCCTCCGCATTGGCCGCGGATGAAGCGCGCTACACGCACCGTTTCCGAAGGACGGTGGCCGTTGGGATGATGAGCCCCTGACGGTTCCTCGGGCGAGGGACCGGCTGGGGGCTTGTCCTTTTCTTGCTACAGGTCTGAATGCGGCCTTTCATGGCGGCGGTTGTGCGCATCGCCAGGAGGATCCGTTGTCCAAGTGCCTGAAGTGCGGCGCCTCGCTGCCGCCGGTCGGAGATTGCACCGCTTGCGCCGCCACCGCCGCGCGCCCACCCACGGTCGCTCCCGTCCCGAGCCTGCTCGACCGCGACATCCATATTGATCGCCGCAAGCTGGGCGAGCGCAACGCCCCGGTGGCCACCGAGGCCACCACCCTTGATGGCGAACCGCTGGAGCCGGAGACCCTGCGGGGCACGCCCGTGTTCGCGATGGAACCTCCGCGCGGTCCCATCACCCCGCCGGGCATGACCCCGACGGTGCGCTCGGCCACGGGTGCACCCGTTCCTCCCGCCGCCCCCCGCGCCGCGG
>NZ_RAWD01000351.1:0-9381 GCF_003612065.1 Corallococcus sp. CA047B | reverse complement strand
GCGCCAGCAGCGACTCCACCGTCGCGGCGCGGCAGGAGCGCCCGTCCGCGTCCACCAACCCCTCCAGGGTGCCGCCCTCCAGCAGCCGGTGGAAGGCGTCCGCCTCCACGCGTCCCCCGCCCTCCGCGACCACGTCCGACAGGAGCCCGTTCAAGTCCGCCGCCAGCCGCAGCCGCTCCTCCCCCGAGGCCCGCCGGGCCTGCTGCGCCAAGAGGAGCATGGGCAGCGGGGAGTCCGAGGGCGGGGTGGGCGTGCCGGACTGCGCCGGAGGCTCCCAGGCCGCCAGGTCCGTCGGGGCACCTTCCTCGCCCTCGAAGGGGGAGTCGGATGTGCGCGGACGTGGGCGGGAAGCATCGGTCACGGTGGCGAAACTGTAACCGGGGCGCCCCTCGGGGTTCAAAGTGGGAGGTGCCCGCAACTTCCACCGGGCAACGGGGTTGATGCCTGACGGATGGATTCGGACCCGGACACGCAGGCGATGCTGAAGGTGGCGGCGGGCGACAAGCAGGCCTTCGCCTGGCTCTTCGACCGGCACCACGCGAGCGTGGCGCGCTTCGCGTTCCGCTTCGTGGGGGACCCGGCGCGCGCGGAGGAGCTCACGCAGGACATCTTCGTGAAGCTCTACCGCCACGCGCGCGCCTACAAGCCGACGGCGAAGTTCAAGACGTTCCTCTTCCGGGTGGCCACCAACCACTGCCTCAACGAGATGCGGCGCGGGGAGTACCGCGTGGCGCGCCTCGCGACAGAGGCCCCGGACGCGGAAGACGCGGGAGCGCTGGAGATGCCAGGGCCCGAGGGAGACCGGCCCGACCAGGCGTTGAGTGGCCGGGAGTTGGAGGCGGCGGTGGGCCTGGCCCTGGGCGATTTGAGCGACCGCGAGCGCGCGGCCTTCACCATGTGCCGCTTCGAGGGCATGGCGTACCGGGACATCGCCGAAGCGCTGGAGGCGAGCGAGGCCGCCGTGAAGAGTCTCATCCACCGGGCCACCCTGGCGGTGGCACGCAGGCTTGAAGCGTTGCAGGCGGGCACCGTGCCCGCGAGGAGTCGGGCATGAGCTGCACCTACGAAGAAGACCTGACGGCCTATGTGGACGGGGAGCTGCCGCCCCCGCACCGCGCCCGGATGGAGGCCCACCTGGGCACCTGCGCGCAGTGTCAGCAGACGGAGCGGCTGTTGCGCGTCACCGTGGCGCGGATGGCGGAGCTGCCGGACTTCACCCCGTCCCCGTCCGCGCGCCGTGAAGTGCTGGCGCGGCTGGACGCGCTGCCGCCCACGTGGCGGGAGCGGCTTTCGTCGCTCTTGCGGCCGGGCGTGCTGGTGCCGTCCGCGGGCGTGGCCGCGACGGCGGTGCTGGCGCTGCTCGTCGCGGGACGCGCCAACGTGGATCCGGCGGCCCTGGAAGAGCTGGACGCGGGCGCGCTGGAAGTGGCGACGAACCTGGAGCTGGTCGAGGACTACGAAGTGCTGGGACTCGACAGCTCCGACGACCTGGAGGTCATCGAGAACCTCCACGAACTGGGGATGCCGTGATGATGGGAAGAACGACCCTGGCGGCCCTGGCCGTGGGAATGGCGCTGGCGCTGCTGCCAGTGACGTCCGCGCGCGCGGCGAACGCCCCCACGCCCACCGCGGCCGAGCGCTTCGAGAAGCTCCCCCCGGAACAGAAGGAGGCGCTGCGCGCGAAGCTGCGCGAGTTCAAGGCGATGCCGCCCCAGGAGCAGGCGCGCGTGCGCGAGAACCTCCAGCGCTGGCGGCAGCTTCCTCCCGAGGAGCGCGAGCGGCTGCGCAACAACCTGCGCGACTTCCAGCGCCTGACGCCCCAGGAGCGCAAGGCGGTGCGCGAGCAGGTGCGCGACCTGAAGGGCCTGTCCACGGAGCGCCGCGCGGAGCTGCGCCAGCGGATGCGCGCCTACCTCAAGGAGCACCCCGAGCGCCGCGAGCAGATGATGGAGAACATGCGCCGCTGGCGGCAGATGTCCGCCGAGCAGCGTCAGGAGGCGCGCGAGCGGCTGCGCGAAAGGCGGCGCAAGTGAACGCCGTCTCCCATTGGGTGCTGCTGTTCGCGCTCGCGGGCGGCCTTCCCGCCGCAGCCCAGCAGGCCCCCCTTCCCACGGAAGCGAAGGAGCGCCCCGCTCCCGTCGAACCCGTCCACCCGGAGGCGCGCCCCGTCCCCACCGACGTCCGCCGCCAGGAGCCTCCGCTCACCGACGAGGACCGCGAGGTGGTGGAGAACCTGGAGCTGCTGGAGTCGCTGGACGCGGCAACGGACCTGGAAGTGCTGCTGGAGCTGTCCGAAGACCCCTGAGCCACAAGCCAACGAAGAAGCCCGGGCCCCTGTGGAAGGGAACCCGGGCTCTTTCGTTGCGTCAGGCGTTGGAGCGCCGTGTCGCTATTCGACCGTCACGCTCTTGGCCAGGTTGCGGGGCTGGTCCACGTCATTCCCGCGCATCTCCGCCACGTGGTAGGCGAGCAGCTGCAGCGGGATGGTGGCCACCACCGGCGCGAGCAGCGACGAGGCGGCGGGGATGCGGATGACGTGGTCGGCCAGCGTGTCCGCCTGCGTGTCGTCCTCGTCGATGACGGCGATGACCTTGCCGCCGCGAGCGCGGACCTCCTCGATGTTGCCGATGATCTTCTCGTACGCGACATGCGGGTGCTTCGGCGCGAGGACCACGACGGGCATCTTCTCGTCGATGAGCGCGATGGGGCCGTGCTTCATCTCACCGCCCGCGTAGCCCTCCGCGTGGATGTACGAGATCTCCTTCAGCTTGAGCGCGCCCTCCAGCGCCACCGGGTGCATGGGGCCGCGGCCGAGGAACAGGAAGTCCTGCGCGTTCATGAACTCACGCGCGACGCGCTTCACCTGCGGCTCGCACTTGAGCACGTCCTCGATCATCTTCGGCACCTGGGTCAGCTGCGTCAGGTGCTCCTGCGCGCCTTCCACCGACAGCGTGCCGCGCATGCGGCCCAGCTTCACCGCCAGCAGGTACAGCGTCACCAGCTGCGTGGTGAACGCCTTGGTGGACGCGACGCCAATCTCCGGGCCGGCGTTGGTGAGGATGTGCAGGTCCGACTCGCGCGTCATCGCGCTGCCAATGACATTGCAGATGGCCAGCGTGTGGGCGCCCAGCCGCTTGGCCTCCTTGAACGCGCCCAGCGTGTCCGCCGTCTCACCCGACTGGCTGATGGCGATGACCAGGTGCGACTTCTCCACGATGGGGTCGCGGTAGCGGAACTCGCTGGCCAGCTCCACTTCCACCGGCAGCCGCGCCAGCGACTCAATCATGTGCTTGCCGGCCACGCCGGAATGCCACGACGTGCCGCACGCCAGGATGGTGACCTTGGTGAAGGACTTCACCTGTTCAAGGCTGAGGTTCCACGTGTCGAAGTGGACGTCGCCTTCGGACAGGAGCATCCGGCCGCGCAGCGTGTCCGCGATGGCGCGGGGCTGCTCCCAGATCTCCTTGTGCATGAAGTGCTTGTAGCCGCCCTTCTCCGCCATCATCGGCGTCCAGTCGATGCGGCGCGTGGGGCGGTTCACCAGCTGCCCGGAGCGGTTGTAGATGTCCACCTTGGCGGCGGTGATGACGGCCAGGTCACCCTCCTCCATGTAGACGAAGTCGCGCGTGTGCTCGAGCAGCGCGGGCACGTCGCTGGCCACGAAGTTCTGGCCCTCGCCCAGGCCCAGCACCATGGGCGACGCGTCCTTGGTGCACACGATGCGGCCCGGGTCCTTGGAGCAGACCACGACCAGGCCGTAGGTGCCCTTCACCTGCTGGATGGCCGCGCGCACCGCGTCCGGCAGGTCCACGCCGCGCTCGACCTCCTCGGAGATGAGGTGGGCGAACACTTCCGAGTCCGTCTCCGACGCGAAGACGTGGCCGCGCGCGCGCAGCTCCACCTTCAGCGCCAGGTGGTTCTCGATGATGCCGTTGTGCACCACCGCCACGTTCTTGTACGTGTGCGGGTGCGCGTTCTCGTCGGAGGGACGACCGTGGGTCGCCCAGCGCGTGTGGCCGATGCCCGTGGTGCCCTTGGGCAGGTCCTGCACCACCCGGTTCTCCAGGTTGCGCAGCTTGCCCGTGGCGCGCACCACGTTGAGCTGGTTGCCACTCACCACCGCGACGCCCGCGGAGTCATAGCCCCGGTACTCGAGCTTCTTCAGACCCGACACCAGGATGGGAGCAGATTCCTTGTCACCGACGTAGCCAACAATCCCGCACATGTTCCTGCCTCTTTCTCGACCCGCGCCCGCCTGAGCAAACCACGGGAAACCCTGACACGCCCAACCACGCCCCACCGTCCGACCACCAGGCAGGCGTCTGAACTCAGCCTGCCTTCACCTTCGTCTGCCGCGCCTTCTTGGCCGCCACCCAACCCTCCTTCACCACCTGTGGCGCACGGGACACAGCGAGGCTCCCCGGAGGCACATTCTTCGTCACCGTGGTGCCCGCGCCGACATACCCGCCATCTCCCACCTTCACCGGCGCCACGAGCTGCGAGTCGGAGCCGATGAAGACCCCGTCGCCCAGCTCCGTCAGGTGCTTGTTCACCCCGTCATAGTTACAGGTGATGGTGCCCGCGCCGATGTTGCAGCCCGCGCCGATGTTGGCGTCGCCCAGGTAAGTCAGGTGGTTGGCCTTGCTGCCCTTGCCAATGCGGGCCTTCTTCGTCTCCACGAAGTTCCCCAGATGCACGTCCTCTGCCAACTCGGTTCCGGGACGCAGCCGGGAGAACGGGCCAATGATGCACCGGTCGCCCACCCGCGCCTCCTCCAGCACCGAGTAGGGCTTGATGTGCGTGCCGTCCGCCACGTGGGAGGCCGTCAGCACGCTGCCCTGGCCGATGATGACGTTCTTGCCGACGACGGTGCCGGCCGCGAGCGTGACGCTGGGGCCTACTTCCGTGTCGGTGCCAATGGTGATGCCCTCTTCGATGTACGCGGTGGCCGGGTCCTGGATGGACACGCCCGCGCGCATGTGGGCTTCGTTGATGCGCTGCTGGAGCACGCGGGCTCTGGCCGCCAGCTCCACCTTGTCGTTCACGCCCGCGGTCTCCGTGGCGTCCGCGTCCACCGCGCCCACGGGGCCTTGGCGAGCGGCCATCTCCACGAGGTCGGTGAGGTAGTACTCGCCCTGCGCGTTGACGGGTTTGATCTCCGCGAGCGCCTTCCACAGGAAAGACGCCTCCACGGAGTAGATGCCCGCGTTGCACTCCTTCACCGCGCGCTGCTCCGGGGTGCAGTCCTTGTGCTCCACGATGCGTGAGACCTTGCCGCCCTCGCGGATCACCCGGCCGTAGCCCGTGGGGTCCTCCAGGGTGGTGGACACCATGGCCAGCACCCCGCCCGCGGCGTCATGCGCGGACAGGAGCGCCTGGAGCGTCTCCTTGCGCAAGAGCGGCACGTCTCCGTAGAGGATGAGCACGCGGCCTTCGTGGCCCTTCAGCGCGTCCTGGGCGGCCTTCACCGCGTCCGCCGTGCCGCGCTGCTCCTTCTGGAGCGCGAAGCGCAGGGGCGCGTCCGGGAAGAGGGAGCGGATGGACTTCTCCACCTCGGCGGCCTGATGGCCCACCACCGGCACCACGGACGTGGCGCCCAGTTCCAGGGCCCGCTTCAAGGGATAGGCGCAGATGGGACGACCGAGGATGGGGTGAAGGACCTTCGCCTTCTCCGACTTCATCCGCGTGCCCTTCCCCGCGCACAGGACCACCGCTGCCAGAGCTGTCATATGCGGCGGAGAATTAGGGACCGCCGATCAACTCGTCAACCGCGTGCGGGCGTCAAAACAGGCCGGGGACCTTCCGCGGAAGGCCGGACGCTGACTGCCACACACAAGGTGTTGCGCTGGATCGTGATGCCGTAGCGCGGCTTCAGGAACGTCGTCAGCCGCACCGGCGCACAGGCCGGCACCGGCGCCGGACCTTCACTGGGGTTTGGAGGACTCATGGACGCCACCAGTCGCTACACATGGCCTAAGAGTGCCTCGACTCATTTCACAATCCAAGGAAAAAAATGTTGTCCTGTTGAAACCCTGGTCCCGGCGCGAGGCATGGTGCATTAGGGAACGGCCGGAAATCACAAGGAAAGGCGCCCAGGTGGGAAATACACACATTGGAGCCGCTGGGCCGGGGCTGGCCCGCGCGGTGGGACTCGCAGTGCTACTGGCGGCGGTGTCGGCCTTCGCGGCGCGGCCCTACCGGGGAGGTGCTGTGGCCACCGCGTACCCCCCCGCCAGCGAGGCCGCGCTGAAGATGCTGGAGAAGGGCGGCAACGCGGTGGACGCGGCCGTGGCGGCGGCGTTCGTGGCGGCGGTGGTGGGTCCCTACCACTCCGGGGTGGGTGGCGGTGGGTTCGCGCTGGTGCACGACGCGAAGTCGGGCGACACGCGGGTGCTGGACTTCCGCGAGGTGGCCCCGAAGGCCGCGTCCCGCGACATGTACCTGAAGGACGGCGCGCTGGTGCCGGGGCTGTCCACGGACGGCGCCCTGAGCGTGGCGGTGCCGGGCGCGGTGGCGGGCTACCTGGAGCTGCTCGCCACGCACGGCAAGCTCAAGCCCGCGGTGGTGCTGGCCCCGGCCATCCAGTTGGCGAAGCAGGGCTTCTGGGTGACGCCCAAGTACCAGCAGATGGCGACGGGCCGGGCGGAGTGCCTGCGCCAGGACCCGGAGGCCGCGAGCATCTTCCTGGTGAAGAACGCGCAGGGCACGCCGGACGTGCCCCCCGTGGGGCACCTGATCAAACAGCCGGACCTGGCGCGCACGCTGGGCCTCATCGCGAAGGGCGGCGCGAAGGCGTTCTATTCAGGCCCGGTGGCGCAGGCGCTGGTGAAGTCGGTGAAGGACGCGGGCGGCGTGCTCACCCAGGAGGACCTGACGGCGTACACGACGCGCAAGGCCACGCCGCTGGAGACCACCTACCGGGGCCACCGCATCCTCACCATGCCTCCGCCGAGCGCCGGGGGTCTGGCCGTCGTGCAGGTGCTGGGCATGCTCCAGCAGTTGCGTCCCCAGGGCGTGCCGTACCGCGAGCCGGACGCGCTGCACCTGTACGTGGAGGCGGTGCGCCGCGCGTACGTGGACCGCGCGAAGTACCTGGGCGACCCGGCCTTCGTGCAGGTGCCCCTGGAGCGACTGGCCTCGCCCGGGCACATCGCGGACCTGGCGGGCAGCATCGATCCGAAGAAGGCCACCGCGAGCGCGTCCCTGCTGGCGCCGGTGACGGGTGGCCCGGCCTCCACGCTGCGCCGCGACGCGGGGCCCCTCACGCCGGAGCCGGAGAAGAAGAACACCACGCACATCTCCGTCATCGACAAGGATGGCAACGCGGTGGCCATGACGACGACGGTCAACTACAGCTTCGGCTCGTGCCTCGTGGGCAAGGGCACCGGCGTGCTCCTCAACGATGAGATGGATGACTTCGCCGCGCAGCCGGGCGTGCCCAACGCGTATGGCCTCGTCACGGGCGAGCCCAACGCCATCCAGCCCGGCAAGGTGCCCCTGTCCTCCATGTCGCCCACGCTGGTGTTCGCGAAGGAGGACCCGAAGCGGGTGATGCTGGCGGTGGGCAGCCCCGGCGGCTCCACCATCCCCACCACCGTCATCCAGGCCATCAGCAACGTGGTGGACCACGGCATGGACGTGGCGCGCGCGGTGGGCGCCGGCCGGCTGCACCACCAGTACCTCCCGGACGAATTGTGGGTGGACAAGTGGGGCCTGGAGCCCGCGACGCTGGCCACCCTGGAGGCCCGCGGACATAAGATCCGCCGCATGGACGGTTGGGGTGACGCGGAGGCCGTCTACAGCGATCCGCGCACGAACCTGCGCTTCTCGTCCAGCGACCCGCGCAACGAAGGCGCCGGGCTGGGCCAGGACTGACGAAAGGGAGAACCGAGCCCGTGCCCGAGCCGCTGCCGCTCTTCGATGCGCACCTCCACCCGGAGGCCCTCACCGACCAGGACCTGGAGTCCATGCGCTTCTTCGGCGTGGAGCGGGCCCTGGTGGTGGCGCATCACTTCCCGGAGGCCACGGCCAAGGGGCTGCGCCAGCACTTCGACCACCTGGTCGAACGTCAGCTCCCCCGGCTGGAGCGGCTGGGCATCCGCGCCTGGGCCGCCCTGGGCGTGCACCCGCGCTGCATCCCGCGCCGGGGCCTGTCGGAGGTCCTGAGCCACCTGCCGGAGTATTTTGAAGGCGGCCGCGTGGTGGCCCTGGGTGAGACGGGGCTGCACCTGGGCGGCGAGGAGGAGGAAGAGGCGTTTCTTGAACAGCTGGCCCTGGCCCGCCAGCTCAAGCTGCGCGTGGTGGTGCACACGCCCCTGAAGGACAAGGAGCGCCACACGCGGCGCATCCTCACGCTCCTGCGCCAGTCCGGACTCGCCCCGTCGCGCGCGCTGGTGGATCACGCCAACGCGCGCACCGTGCGCACCATCCTGGAGGTGGGCCACTGGGCGGGGCTGACGCTGCACCCGGAGGCCCTTCAGGCGGACCGGGCGGTGGCCCTGGTGCGGCGGCTGGGCAGCGAGCGGCTGGTGCTGGACTCGGACGCGGGCGACGGCGCGGGGGACATCCTGGGCCTCGCGCGCACCGCGAACCTGCTGGGCAAGGCGAAGCTGTCCGAGCGGCTCGTGCGTCGCGTCACCCGCGACAACGCGGCGACCTTCTTCCAGATCCACGACTGAGTGCGCCAAGCGCGCCCGGTGCGGTCGCGCGCAGCCCCCTGAAAAGGCGCCGGGCCTCCAGGGCTTGTAAATGCAACGGGCCCCGCGCGGTGAAAGCGCGAGGCCCGGGATTTACAGCGCATGCGGCCAGACGGGCACCGCAAGGGTGCCGTGGGGCCTAGTTCACCGAGACGGAGACGGACGCTTCGGGCTGCAGGGAGAGGCCCTGCGCGTCCGGCGCCAGCCGCACCTGGACGCCCTGGGAGCGGTACTCCGCGAGGGAATCCGCCGCGTCGTCGAGCAGCTGCTGGTAGCGCTCCTCCAGCTCCACCGCGATCAGCAGCATCGTCTCACCGGCGTCCGTGACGCCCGGCCGGTACACCTGGCACCGCTGGAACCGCGCCCAGCGACCGTTCTGCATCTTCACAAGCTCGCCGTCGTAAGCCATGCGCAGCTCCTCACGTGGGAAATCCGACGGACGCAATCTAAAGTCGAATTCGCGCGCTGTCATCCCCCTGCTTGAAAATTCGTAAACCCGTCGTGATTCCAGAGGGTTGGCAGCACTCAACAGGGGATGCAGGGGTCCCTGTCGGGCCGGGCCGGCGCAAAGTGTAAAGTTGGTGACTGTCAACGCGGTTAACCCCGCCCCGGGGGCGATGATGCGTTGCGCTGTCAACACTCCGGGGGATGGCGCGGCGCGGGGGGCCACCGGGGAATCCGGGGT
>NZ_RAWD01000350.1:0-9410 GCF_003612065.1 Corallococcus sp. CA047B | reverse complement strand
GTGTTCTACAATCGCAGGCGCCGTCACTCCTCACTTGGCTACGTGAGTCCAGCCGAGTACGAGCGAATGGCTGAGGTTTCGAGGCAGGCAGCGTAGTCAACCTGTCCACCGAAGCGGGTGACGCTCAGCTGCTTCCTGCCTGCTCTCGCCCCCAAGGCGCGGTCATCCCGGCCGATCAGCCGAGGCGACAACTTCCCTGACACAGGGGGGAGGCGGAGGCAGCAGGGGCACCACGCGCTGCCAGAAGGCGTCGGGGACGAGTTCACGGGCCATGTCCCTCAAGCTGAGGATGCCCCTTGCTGACGGCCAGTCCAGTCCTGACTTTCGTTAGGTGCTGTTAATGGTGAAACCAGCGCAGCGGCCGGTCCACATCAGGAGGCTGAAAACCTCTTCCTTGTGTAGCCAGCGTTGATCAGGGTGCCCTCGATGACCGCCGAGGTGCTTCTTCAGAAATTCGAGGTCGGCAAGGATGGATGGCTCTTCCATCTGGCTCCTCCCAAGGGGCAGAAACCTACAGCGTGGTGACGTCGTGCTTATGGACAACCTGGACGCGCACAAGGGCATAGGCATGCGCTAGGCCATTGAGACGATGGGCACGTGCGTAGCGCATCTGCCCACCTATGGCTCCGATTTCAACTCGATTGAGTTGTGGTGGGCCGACATGAAGCGCCACTTGCGGAGGCTCACCCCTCGTGCCATGGACGAGTCCGCCCGGATGGTGCGGCGGCTGCGCGCGGCCCCCCTCTCGCGAAGCTCGCCGCTCGGTTTCGGTACTGCCTATCCTTCCTTCAACACAACTGATCTCCGCGTTAGGCACGGGCGCGCTTCGCCCCCGCGTGCGCCGACACCGACTTTCGGCCACGGCGTATCGGGGACTTCTTCGCATGCGCCTTCGCCTTCGACTTCCCGCTGAGGAACGAACGAATACCGGCGATGTCCACGAGGTAGTCCAACGCGGCTTGGCGCGTCTGGCGCGTATTCGAGAGCGAAGGAGCCAGCTTCTTACCATTCGAGTCGTACTGCTCAATCAGGATCTTGCCGATCCACTCCGGATTCTCGCGGCTCATCACCTTGTAAACCTGCCCATTGATCGTCTTCGCGCCCGCGATACGCGCGACTCCGTCCTTCCACTCAGTCGCGATCCGCCAATCAACTTGGTCGCGCCGGTATGCGCCCCACAACTCCTTCGCGAGGCGCAGCAGCGGATGGAACATGATGTTCGAGATTTCGAACGAGTTCTTCCGCGACTCGTTGCGAGTTTGTGCGGTCGCGTTGGGTTGAACGGCCGGTACGTGGGCAGAGTACTCCTCGAAGAGCGCTCCGACGAACTCCACGAAGTCGGTGTAGGCGCCAGTCTTCTCTTCCTCGTCCTCAAGCTGGACGAGGAACGGTTTGAAGCTCTCAACGGCGCCAACGAGGGTGGAGTTCGTCGTGAGCTTGCGGCTGTCCGTCCCAATGTTGTTCGCCCGCGTCTCGACCTCGGTGTCGGAGAACACCGGCGAAGACCGCATGAGGGTGTCAACGAATCGTCGCGCAGGAGTCTTGGTCGGGTTGAGGGCGATCCCGACGGCACGCTGCGGAGCTTTCTGATCGAAGTTTAGCTGGTCATAGAGCCAGCCCTCCCACTTGGCTGTCACGTGGTAGATGTGGACGAACACCGACGCCGAATCGGGATCGAAACCCTTCAGCCGCTTGCGAATTTCGTCTGCGGCAACAATGCGATCGTTGACCGTCACATCGGGAACTGACACCGGGTTGTTGGCCCACGTGTCCAGCAGGTAATACGCAAGATGCCGGTGCGCAGAATCAGGGATAGTGATGGATGTATGGATTCGGAGTTCTTTTGTCTCGTTGTCCCACTCCGGCTCGGAGAAGCCATCCTCAATTCGGGCGTTCCAAACGATGCTGTCGCTGAAGAGGTCCTCCTGGAGGTACTTCACGGCAATTTCCTCGGCTCGCTTGACGTTGATCTGGAGCCGTGGATCCGTGATCGGGAGCATCACTTCATACGCGAGAGGCTCATCCTCGACCTTCTTGAAGCCGCGCTGGTATTTGGGCGAGTACCGCACGACCGCCTTCCTGAGAAGCGTCGCCAACGTTCGCACCGAAACCTTCGCACGGTAGATGCGCCCGATCCCTGGGCGGTCCACATAGTCGTAAACATCGTGAACGACCGTCGCGCTCACAACGTTGCTCTTGCTCTGCTTCGCCTGTTTCACCATGAGTTCCTCCATCAACAGATGTTGTAGCGAACACGGTGGGCACGCGCGTGGCGCCACCGCAGCGACTCGACCGTCCAGCGCTGCAATCGCTGACGAGACCGCTTGATCTGAAGATCAATCGACTCCGCAAGTCGGTTTAAATAGCGATCAACGCTCTCCCTGCTCTCGCCAGCAGCGATCATCCGTCGGGCGATTTCCTCTTCTTCGAGCAGCACAATCCCGAGCGCGGGCGAAACGATTTCCAAAGTGGCAATCGATCCCAGGATCGTCTTCGGCGACTCGCTGGCGACCACCTCAATGGCGGCGACCAGGATCCCACCTTCCTCGCCGTGAGAGCGCGGCGTAAGCCACACCCCGTCCGTGGGGTGCTGCCGAGAAAAAGACCGACGGGCGTCGAACCCGTGCGTAGTCCCGAGCTCCAGGAACATGTCCTGCGCCAGCTTGTGCGCTCGCCTCACAAGTGCCTCCAGCAGCAACTTACACGAAGCTAATTACTCCTCCGTTCCACGCAACTGCCACGCATTCTCCACGCAGCGTGGTGGCTGCGTGGCATGCGCGCCGAGTACCGGTAAGTCGCTCCTCTGGGCGATGCAGGACGGCAGGCACCGTAGAGGGGCCCGGGCGAACGCCCTCCTAACTCACGGGCCGCGCACACGCACTTGGCCGCAGGTATCGGCCAGGGGAAGGGGCGGTCGTTAACCAACGCGAGCCGGGGAGCACGCTGATCTTGGTGGGAGTGCACGAGGAGCAGCTGCGCACCTGCTCGCCGCAGAACCTGCTCTCCCGAACGCGCCTGAGCGTAAGAAGAAATTGCTGAGTTCCGACAGATACCCGAGCAGGAAATTTGGCGCAGGCCCCTGCGCCAGCATCACAGGAGGGCAGAATGCGCACCGCCCGCTGGGTACCCACCCTGTACCCACGACGGGTGGACGCCACCGGACTCCAGCGGACGCGAACCAAGACCCTTCCGAGGGGACGCGCTAACCCCCGAAGAGGCTTGATGATTTTAAGTCCGCTGCGTCTGCCAATTCCGCCACTCGTGCGCCAACAACGCTGAACCCTACCTGAAGGGGATCAGCGCCACCAGCGCGAGCACGCCCCCCGGAGAACGACCCGTTCACCCGCAGTGGCACCGCGCGGCTACAGAACCATCTCACTCCTGCCATAGAGTCGCTCGCAGGGCAGTTCACGCTCGCGGCAGTGCTTGACCAGGCGGTCGGACTCGATGATCTGGATTGACTCCGGGGTGTACGCCAGCCCGAGCACGTGCCGCAGCCAGGGCTCCTGGGCCATGGCGTAGACCCAGACCGAACGCGGATTGAACTGCTTCACCAGCGATGCCGCCTGCTCGAAGCCGGAGCCATTGAGCCGCCGCGCCTGGTCCATCTTGCGCGTGAGGGGGCGCAGCATCAGGGGCCCATACACCCAGCTTCCCGGCGCACCCTCGCACTCCATCCCCACGAACATCATGTCCACGTCGCCCACCCAGCGGTGGACGTGCGCGTAGAGCTCCGGCTCCATGTTGCGCGAGTCCGCCGCGAACAACACGCTGCGGCCCCCCATGCTGACGATGTAGCCCGTCTTGGCGCGGATCAGCAGGTCGCCATGCTCACCCAGGAACGGCAGGGCCATGATGCTGCCCCCCGGGATGTCGAGCGTCTGCAGGTCGTCCACCGCCACCACGTTCCGGAACCCCAGGTGCTCCAGCGTCAGCTTCAGGGAGGGATCCAACAGGCTGCCGCTGTCGTTGCGAGGCACCAGCACCGTCTTCACCCGGTGACGCAGGTGGAGCAGGGTTTCAATCTGCGCGTGGTCCTGGTGGTTGTGCGTGATGAGCACGTAGTCCAGCGTCTCCGGCAGGTCAGAGAACGAATACCGGTCGATGCCCCCCGCGTCGTCGTAGCTGATGATGGGATCGGTGATGACGCTGACGCCGCCCGCCTCCATCAACACGCACGCGTGACCGAAGTAGCGAACGCGCACCTGTTCGCCCCGGTAGGGCTCCGACACGCGGCTCTCACACGTGTCCGTCACCAGCGCGTCCAGGAGCGGCACCTGCGCAGCGGTGAGGTGAAGCGAATCGCGCAGCGTCCCCAGTGACGTCGCCGTCCACTTCGCCCGCACCAGCGCGTCGATGGCCGGACTGTCCAGCGTGAGGGACACGTGCAGGCGCGTGGGGTCCTCCAGCCGGGGCGTGCTCAGCATGAAGGGACGGCCATCCGCGCCGGACTCGAACAGCTCCAGGGCCTGGGCCCCGCGGTTGTAGAAGGGGCTGCGGTACAGCAGCGATTCGAAGAGGCGGAAGGTGGGGCGGTTCTCCTGATCGTAGAAGAGCTCCACGTAGCCCCTGAGGGGCGCGGGGACGCGGGCATAGAGCGACTCCAGCGACAGCCCCTGCCCTTCCTTCGCCAGGAGGGCGTCCAGCCCCTTCAGGGCCTCCACCAGCTCCAGCGGTTTCGCCTGCGTGACGAGCGTGCGCTCCAGCAGCGCGGCCACCCGGTCCGACTGATCCACGGGACAGTCCAGGAACGGGCCGCCCATCATCTGCGGATCCTTCGCCGCGTCCTCGTGAACCTCCGGGTTCGCGAGGAAGGACTTCATGATCTTCACGTGGTTCGCCACGTTCAACGCCGCCGTCGCCGGCGAGATGAGGTGCGTCCACGCGTACCAATGGTTGAACAGCGGATCGAGCACCACGTTCCGCTTCAAGAAGACCTGTCGATCCACACTCACCACGAACCTCCTCGGCTTCCGGGCCTTACCCGGCAGGGGCCCCGTCGTCCGCACACCGAGCAAGAGCGGGCGAGTGGAAAACTCCACACGCACTGGCAGTCGCAGTCGTGAAGCCGAGGCGGCCGGCATGCTCACCAGGAACTGCAACAAATGCAAGACGCGCCAGGCGTGATGTCCCTGATCATGCGCGCTTGTTACAGCATCTCCGTTGAGTCATAGAGTGCCCGTCTCACTGGCTAATCCGAGCATGGCCAGCTCCGTCTTTTAAATTTGCAACCGGGTTGCTGATGCACTCCAAGAACACGCTTCTCCCCCCTGGATCCGCTGCTTCTTCGCTCGTTGAACTCCTGAGACAGGCTGCGGCGGAGAGGGCGGATCAGCGGCTGTACACGTTCCTGGGGGAAGCGGGCGAGGACGAGGCGACGCTGACGTACGGCGCGCTCGACGTCCGGGCGCGTCAGATTGGTGCTGCATTGCAGCAAAGGGTGGCGCCCGGAGCCCGCGCGTTGCTGCTCTACCCGCCAGGCCCGGAGTACATCGCGGGCTTCTTCGGCTGCCTCTACGCCGGGCTCGTCGCGGTGCCCGCCTATCCTCCGGATCCCACGCGGCTGGAGCGGACCGTTCCCCGGTTGCGAGCCATCATCGAGGATGCGCGCGCGGAGGTGGTGCTCACCACCGACTTCATCGCGTCGATGGGGGAGTTCCTCTTCGAGCAGGCGCCGGAGCTGCGCGCCCTGCACTGGATGGCGACGGACGCGCTGCCGCCGGAGGCCGCGGGGGCCTGGAGGCCACCTGTCGTGGGGACCGGCGACCTCGCGTTCCTCCAGTACACGTCGGGCTCCACGGGCGCTCCGAAGGGAGTGCGACTGAGTCACGGCAACCTGCTGCACAACCTGGCGTCGATCTCCCGGGCGTTCCAGACGCGTCCGGACAGCACGGGCGTCATCTGGCTGCCGCCGTACCACGACATGGGCCTCATCGGCGGCATCCTGGAGCCGCTCTACCAGGGCTTCCACACGGCGCTGATGTCGCCGCTCACGTTCCTGCGTCAGCCGCTGCGCTGGCTGGAGGCGGTGTCTCGCTTCGGGGGCACCATCAGCGGCGGTCCGAACTTCGCGTTCGACCTCTGCGTGCGGAAGATTGCCCCGGAGTTCCGCAGCACGCTGGACCTGAGCCGCTGGGAGGTCGCGTTCTGCGGCGCGGAGCCCATCCGCGCGGAGACGCTGGACCGGTTCGCGGAGGCGTTCGCGCCCAGCGGGTTCCGTCGTGAGGCGTTCTATCCCTGCTACGGACTCGCGGAGGGCACGCTCATCGTCTCCGGTGGGGCGAAGAGCGCCGTGCCCGTGCTCCGTTCGCTGGAGACGGCGGCGCTGGAGCAGCATCGCGCGGTCCCCGCCGCGGAGGGCACTCCGGGCGCGCGGACCTTCGTCGGGTCCGGCGGTTCGCTGCCTGATCAGGAAATCGCAATCGTTGATCCGGAGACCCGGTCGCGCCTTGAGCCCGGCGCGGTGGGTGAAATCTGGGTCGCGGGCCCGAGCATCGCGCAGGGGTACTGGGAGCGTCCGGAAGAGACGGCCCAGACGTTCGGGGCGCGGCTCGCGGGGGAGGATGCGCGGACGTTCCTGCGCACCGGCGACCTGGGCGTGCTGCTGGACGGCGAGCTGTTCGTCACCGGCCGCCGCAAGGACCTGATCATCCTCCGGGGACGCAACCACTACCCGCAGGACCTGGAGCTCACCGTCGAGCAGACCCACCCGGCGATCCGGCCGGGTTGTGGCGCCGCGTTCGCCGTCGACGTGGACGGCGAGGAGCGGCTCGTCGTCGCGCAGGAGGTGGATGCGCGCAAGCACGGGGATCTGGACGAACTCCTGGGCCAGTTGCGGCAGCGGTTGGCGGAACGGCATGAGGTGCGGCCCCATGCGCTCGTCCTGCTGGAAGCGGGCGCGCTGCCGAAGACGTCCAGTGGCAAGGTGCAGCGGCGGGCGTCGCGCTCGGCGTTCCTCGCGGGCGAGCTGCCCTCGGTGCGGGTCTGGCGGGAGGCCGACGACGCGGGGACGGACCCCGTGCCCGAAACATCCGAGCCCGACGCGGTTCCGGTCGAGCAGAGCGATGCCGTGGAGTCCTGGCTGCGGGCGCGGCTGGCGGCACGGGCCCACGTGCGGCCGGAGCAGGTGGACGCGGAGGAGCCCATCACCCGGATGGGATTGGATTCGCTGGGGGCCGCGGAGCTGGCGAACGACATCGAGCAGGGATGGGGCGCCGTGCTTCCGCTGGAAGCCCTGCTGCGGGGACCGAGCCTTCGGGAGCTGACCACCCTGGTACGGACGCGGCGCGAGGCCGGGCTTCCCGCGCTGCTCCCCGTGGCTCGCACGGAGGCCCTGGCGCTGTCGTTCGCGCAGCAGCGACTGTGGTTCCTCGACCAGTTGGATCCGAGCAGTTCGCTCTACAACCTGGCGGTAGCGCTTCGGCTCGAAGGATGGCTCAACGTCGCGGCGCTGGAGCGTGCCTTCGAGGAGGTCCTTCGTCGCCACGAAGCGCTGCGCACCACGTTCGTCGTGTCCGACGGCGCGCCGACCCAGGTCATCTCACCGGAAGGCGCCTTCACCTTGTCCGTGGTGGAGGTGGAGGGCTCCGAAGCCGACCTGCTCCGTCAGGCCGAAGAGGCAGCTCGCGATCCCTTCAACCTCGAACGGGGACCGCTGCTGCGGACCGTGCTGCTGCGGAACGCGTCGCGGGGCGATGTGCTGGTGGTGACCGTGCATCACATCGTCTTCGACGGCGCGTCGATGGGGGTGATGATCCGGGAGGTGTCGGCGCTGTACGCGACGTTCGCGCAGGGCCTCAAGTCTCCACTGCCGGCCCTGCCAATCCAGTATGCGGACTTCGCAGCGTGGCAGCGTCAGGCCTTGCGCGGTGAAGCGCTGGAGGCACAGCTCTCGTGGTGGCGTCAGGAATTGGAGGGTGCGCCCCAATCCCTCTCGCTTCCCACCGACTTCCCCCGCCCCTCCGTCCAGTCCTTCCGCGGCTCAAGCCTTCGCGTCCACGTGCCCCGGGCCCTGGCCCAGGCGATTGAAGCCCTCAGCCTTCGTGAAGGCGTCACGCCCTTCATGACGCTGCTGGCTTCCTTCCAGCTGCTGCTTCACCGCTACTGCGCCCAGGACGACTTCTGCGTCGGCGCCCCCATCGCGGGCCGCAACCGCTCCTCCCTCGAAGGCCTCATCGGCTTCTTCGTCAACACCCTCGTCCACCGCGCCCGCTTCTCCGGCAACCCTTCCTTCCTCTCCCACCTGGCCCGGGTGAAGCACTCCGCCCTTGGCGCCTTCGCCCACCAGGACGTCCCCTTCGAGAAGCTCGTCGAAGCCCTCCAGCCGGAGCGCGACCTGGGCCGCACGCCCCTCTTCCAGGTGATGTTCACCCTCCAGCCCGATGCCCTTCCCCAGCTCGCGCTGCCGGGCCTCGTCGTCCACCCCCTGGAGTTGCACTCCGCCACTTCCAAGTTCGACCTTGGCTTGTCCCTGACTCGCACCCCGGACGGCTTCGTCGGCGCCTTTGAATTCAGCACCGACCTCTTCGAAGCCTCCACCGTCCAGCGCCTCTCCGGCCACCTGCTGACGTTGCTGGAGTCTGTCGTCGCCCGTCCCGAGGCTCTCATTGGTGAGCTGTCATTGCTCTCCGCCGAGGACAAGCACCGCGTCCTCGTGGAGTGGAATGACACCGCGCGGCCCTACCCCAGCGACGCTTGCATCCCCGAAGTCTTCGCCGCCCAGGTCGCCCTCTTCCCGGACGCCGTCGCCGTCGAATTCGGTGAGCAGCGATTGACGTACCGCCAGCTCGACGCGCTCTCCAATCAGCTCGCGCGGGTGCTGGCGCAGCGTGGCGTCGGCCCCGACTCGCCCGTGGCGCTCTGCCTGGAGCGCTCCCTGGAGCTTGTCGTCTCCCTCGTCGCCATCCTCAAGGCCGGCGGCGCCTACCTGCCCCTCGACGCGTCCTATCCGCGTCAGCGCCTCGCCTTCATGCTGGAGGACGTCCCGCCCCAGCTCCTCCTCACCTCCCGCGAGCTGCTGTCTTCCCTGCCCACCGAGGGCCTCACCTGCCTCTGTGTCGAAGACGTCTGGCCCCTCCTCTCCCGTCACCCTGATTCCACCCCGGCCTCCGGCGTGCTCCCGGAGCACCTCGCCTATATCGACTTCACCTCCGGCTCCACCGGACGTCCCAAGCCCGTCGGCGCCACCCACCGCGCCGTCCTTCGCACCGTGCGCGGTGTCGACTACGCACGCCTCGGCCCCGGCGAATCCTTCCTCCTCATCGCCCCCATCTCCTTCGACGCCTCCACCCTCGAAGTCTGGGGCCCCCTCCTCAACGGCTCCCGCCTCGTCGTCTTCCCGCCCCACTCTCCCAGTGACGTCCCGGAGCTGGTCCGCGTCCTCAACCACCACCGCGTCTCCACCCTCCACC
>NZ_RAWD01000034.1:0-45358 GCF_003612065.1 Corallococcus sp. CA047B | reverse complement strand
GAGACAGCTGACAGTTCTTTTGGACGCAGTGACATTGAGCGTCCATAGCGTCGGTCACATTCTAGGTCCACCTCGTTGATGGCGCCGTCATCCAGCACGTGAGCGGTGGCGCGGGGCAGCAGCACCACGTCACCCGCGGACAGGAACATCGGTTGCGCTGAACCCTCCACCTGAAGGCGCAGTCCTCCCCGCGTCACCACGTAGAAGGACGCATTGACCTTGCTGGGCAGGCGCAGCGCCCACGGTGCACCCAGTTCGAAGCGACCGAAGAGCAGCGTCTTGAACCGCAGCGTCTCCAGCACATCGGAAACCACGTCGGTCTTTTCGTCTGGCATCCCTGGACGCGCTGACAGTTCTTTTGGACGCAGTGACATTGAGCGTCCATAGCGTCGGTCACATTCTAGGTCCACCTCGTTGATGGAGCTTCCCATGGATCTCGCCGCCCCCACCTCCGACCTGACCCGCATGATGGACGCTCACCTCGCGCTCATCGGCACGGACATCGAACGCTGGCTGGGCCTGTTCGCCAACGATGCCGTCGTTGAATTCCCCTACGCCCCCTCGCTCGGAATGCCTTCGCGCCTGGAGGGCATCGAAGCCATCCGGGCCTACTTCGTGCCCATCACCCAGCGCTTCCAGGGGCTCGCCTTCGCGGACGTCCAGCGCTACCCGACCACCGACCCGAACGTCGGATGGATGGAGGTCCACGGCTCGGCGACGCTGCTGCCGTCACACTTCCACTACGAACAGGACTACGTGATGCGCCTGCACCTGCGCGAGGGGCGCATCGTGCGCTACCGCGAGTACTGGAACCCCCTGGCCGCTCCGGCGGGAAGCTTCGGCAAGGAGCAGGCATGAAGCCGCGCATCCTCGTCACCGGCGCCTCTGGCAACACGGGACGTCCCATCGCGGAAGGGCTGGCCTCGGAAGGGTTCCGGGTGCGGACCGCCACGCGGAGCACGACGCCACCGTTCCCCTCCGCCGACCACGTCCTCTTCGACTGGGCGGACCCCACCACGCACGAACCCGCGGTGGACGGCGTGGACCGGATGTACCTGCTGCTGCCCCCGCTGGATGCGGACCCGTCCCTCCTCATGAATCCGTTCATCGAACGCGCGCTGGCCAGGGGCGTGCGGCGCGTCGTCCTGCTCAGCGCCTCCGCCATTCCGGAGGGAAGCCCGGGACTGGGACAGGTGCACCGCTTCGTGCGCGAGCACGCACCGGAGTGGAGCGTGCTGCAGCCGTCGTGGTTCATGCAGAACTTCGCCAACCCCCAGAACCAGCACGGGGCCAGCGTCCGGCGCGACGGCACGCTGATGACCTCCACGGACAAGGGGCGCGTCGGGTTCGTGGACACGGCGGACATCGCGGCGGTCGGCGTCCGGGCGCTCGCGGATGAGCCCTCCCATGACACCGCGCACGTCATCACCGGCCCCCAGGCGCTGAGCTACGACGACATCGCGGCGGTGATGTCCCGGGTGTCGGGCCGCCCCATCCGGCATGTGCATGCAAGCCAGGAGGAGGTGCGCCGGCACCTTCAGGAGGGGACGGGTATGCCGGAGGCCTACGCAAGGCTGCTCGCGGGCCTGGACGTCACCCTCCGGGATGGGGCCGAGGACCGCGTGACGGACACCGTGCTGCGCGTCACCGGCCGGGCACCGCGCACCTTCGAAGCCTTCGCCCGCGCCCACGCCCACGTCTGGCGTTGACCCGGTGACTTCGGCTCCCTCCCCACATCAGCGCATCCGCTGGGGCTGGTTCCTGCTCCTCGTGGGTCTCGTCATCGGGAGCGGGTGGAGCGCGGAGACACGGTGGGGCGAAGGGTCCGCAGCCCGTGCTGACGGTCCAGGCGACGACGCGCGACGTGCCCGTCTTCATGGTGGGGCTGGGCGCGGTGCATTCGCGACCAGGCCAAAGCTCTCGGCGGCAAGCCACCTCGACCGCCCCCTCCGTCAGTGCGAAGTCTGAGCCCCTGCGCCTCCGTACCTTCCCGTGAAACCAACCCGGGGTTGCCATGAGCAAGGACGGCCGCAAGAAGCAGGATGGGAAGAAGCAGGGCCAGAAGACGGCCGCCATGAAGACCTACCAGGAGGGAGAGCGCTTTCCGGGCCGTATCGGCAGGACCTGGGAGGAGTCGGAGCCGGCCTTCCCCGTTCCCCCCACCGCGCCGAAGGACGCGCCCAACATCCTCTATGTCATCCTGGACGACGTTGGCTTCGGCTGGTGTGAGCCCTTTGGCGGCATGATCCGCACGCCGCACCTGATGCGGCTCGCCCAGCAGGGCCTGCGCTACACGCACTTCACCACCACGGCGCTCTGCTCACCCACGCGCTCCTGCCTCATCACCGGGCGCAACCACCACTCCGTGGGCATGGCCAACATCACCGAGCTGGCCACGGGCTTCCCCGGCTACAACGGCCGTCAGCCGCAGGACAAGGCCGGCGTGCCCGCCATGCTCCACCAGTACGGCTACACCAGCTACTGCGTCGGCAAGTGGCACAACACGCCGTCGGAAGAGACGACCCTCGCCGGCCCCTATGATCGCTGGCCCACGGGGCCCGTCTTCGGGTTCGACCGCTTCTATGGCTTCCTCGGCGGCGACTGCGACCAGTGGAACCCGAAGCTGTTCCTGGACCGCGAAGCAGTGGATCCGCCGCGCACGCCGGAACAGGGCTACCACCTGTCCGAGGACCTGGTGGACCGGACCATCAGCTGGATCTCCCAGCACCACTCCGTCCAGCCGACGAAGCCCTGGTTGACGTGGCTCGCCCTGGGATGCGCGCACGCACCGCACCACGTCGCGCCCGAATGGGCAGACAGATACAAGGGCCAGTTCGACATGGGCTGGGATGCCTACCGCGAGCAGGTGCTGGCGCGGCAGAAGGAGATGGGCATCCTTCCCCAGGACGCCAGGCTCGCGCCCATGCTGGAGGGCGTCCAGCGCTGGGATTCCCTGTCCGCCGACGAGAAGCGCCTCTTCGCGCGCATGGCGGAGATCTACGCCGGCTTCGTCGAACACGCCGACGCGCAGCTCGGCCGCCTGATGCAGTTCCTGGAACAGACGGGGCAGTTGGAGAACACGCTCGTCTTCGCCTTCATCGGGGACAATGGCTCCTCCGGTGAAGGGACGTTGACGGGCTTGTTCAACGAGCAGTCGGTGGCGAACAACGTCCCGGAGACGGTGGCGCAGAACCTGGCGCGCCTGGACCAGTTCGGCCAGCCCAACTCCTACAACCACTACCCGGTGGGCTGGGCCATGGCGGGAAACGCGCCGTTCCAGCTCTGCAAGCAATACACGCACTTCGGCGGGGTGCGGAATCCCCTCATCGTCCACTGGCCCCGGGGCATCCAGGCGAAGGGGGAGCTGCGCACGCAGTACCACCACGTCATCGACATCGTTCCGACCATCCTGGAAGCGATTGGGGTGGAGGCGCCGCGTACCATCAACTCCGTGCAGCAGGAGCCCGTCGAGGGCTACGTGATGAACGACTCATTCAACGACGCGAAGGCGCCGTCGAATCACGTCACGCAGTACTTCGAGATGCTGGGCAACCGGGGCCTGTACCACGACGGCTGGAAGATCGTGACGTACCACGGGCGCAAGCCGTGGGAGAACACGGCGCGCTGGGGCTTCGATGAAGACCACTGGGAACTCTACAACCTCAACGAGGACCCCACCGAGTCCAACGACCTGATGAAGGGGCGGGACCGGGCGAAGCTGGACGACCCGATGGTGAAGAAGCTCATCGAACTGGTGGGCATGTGGTGGGCGGAGGCGGGGCGCTACCAGGTGCTCCCCCTGGACGACCGGTTCCAGATCCGCGCACTGGGGCGGCAGGGCCTCTACACCGAGCGCGAGCGTCTGACCTTCTACGAAGGCAGCGTGCGCATCCAGGAGTTCGCGGGGCCGGACACCAAGAACCGCTCCTGGGAGATGACGGCGGAGGTGGAGGTGCCCGCGGGCGAGGCGCAAGGCCCCGTCGTCGTGCTGGGTGGTTCCTCCGCCGGGTGGTCGCTGTACCTCCAGAAGGGCGTGCCGGCGTTCTGCTACAACTTCCCGGGGCCCGAATACACATACATCCGGGGCACCGCGGCGCTCACGCCGGGCCGGCACCTGCTGCGCTACGAGTTCGAGAAGACCGGACCGGAGCCCTTCGGCGCGGGCGGCACCGGGCGGCTCTTCGTGGACGGGAAGCAGGTGGCGGAAGGGAGGATTCCGCGAACCGTGTCCGTGGGCTACTCCATGGACGAGACCTTCGACCTGGGCTGCGACAAGGGTACGGCGGTGAGCCCCGAGTACCCGTCCAACGCCAGCTTCAACGGCCGTGTCCTCCGCGTGGACTTCGACCTCAAGCCGGACTTCCACCCGGACCACGATGACCCGGCCAGGAAGGCCGAGGCGAGATTCCAGCACGAGATGCTGCGGCAGTAGAAACGCCCCGGGGCAGGCGTGAGCCTGCCCCGGGGATGCGGCACGGGTCCTGTCTTGAATCAGTCCAGGAAGCCGTCGAGCTGGGAGTAGGCCCCCCACTGCTCGGAGTAGATGATGCTCCCGGGCACGACACCGGTTCCATGGTCGAGCAGCATGAGCTTGCCCGCCGGAGGCGTCCGATTGATGGACAGCAACTGGCTGCGGCCCTTGTTCCCGAAATCACCCGCGAGCTGGAGGTCGTTCTGGTCCAACCAGTTCGTCAGGTGCCCCGGCGTGCTCCAGGGCTCCTGATAGACGGCGGTGCCGAGCTGGGTGGGGGTCACGTTGAGGGCGTAGTCGATCACCATCAGCCGGCCACCAGTCCCGCCGCGATTGATGAACATCACCTGGTCGTGACCCAGCCCACGGAAATCCCCCACGAGCCGCCGGTCGTCCTCGTCCAGCCAGTCGCTCGACAGCCACGAGGCGCTGGTCCACAGCTCGGAGGCACGCGTGACGCCGCCCAGCACGCCGGTCGAGTAGTCCACCACCGCCACCTTGCCGCTCTCACCGCTGCGGTTGATGAACATGAGCTGGTCATACCCCAGGCCCATGAAGTCGCCGGCGAGCTGCAGGTCGTTGGCGTCCATCCATCCGCTCAGCAGCTGGGACTCGCCCCACTCCTCGCGGTAGGCGATGGAGCCGAACCGGCCCGGCGCCGAAGGCGTCTTGAAGTCCATCAGCATCAGCTTTCCCGTCTGGCCCTCGCGGTTGATGAACATCACCTGGTCATGTCCCCGGTTCGCGAAGTCCCCCACGAACCGCAGGTCCTCGTCGTCCAGCCAGCCGCCCAGCAGGGTGCTCTCCGAATAGGCCTCATAGCCGACCATCAGCCCCGGGACCTGGGTGGACTTGAAGTCCAGCACCATCAGCCGGCCCGCGTCGCCACTGCGATTGATGAACAACACCTGGTCGTAGCCCAGGCCCATGAAGTCACCCACGAGCTGGTCATCGTCCTCGTCGATCCACCCGCTCAGCAGCAGGTGCTGTCCCCACTGTTCCGTGTAGCCCGCCACGCCCGGTGCGGTGAGGCCCCCGTAGTTGACCACCTTCACCTTGGTGCCGGCGCCATCCGGGTTGATGTACATCACCTGGTCGTACCCCAGGTCCATGAAGTCGCCCTTGAGCTGGATGTCCGAGCCATACTTCACGTGATAGCCCGCCTTCGGATGCCAGGTGATGGTCCCGCCCTGGAAGTGATTGCGCTTCAGGCCGCTCGGCAGGGTTTGCGTATCGTCCAGCGGGTAGCCCAGCGGGCTGTTCTCATGGCCCAGCTGCGCATACCGGGTGGCGATCTCCCCCTGGACCTCGTGCGTCCCCACATCCGGGTGGAAGTAGATGTACCCGAGCTGGTACTCACGGTAGCGCCCGTGGTCCTTGGCGGCCCCTTCCGCGCTGACAGGCAACCCCAACCGCGTGATCCCGAGGACTCCATACTTCCGGCTCACATAACTGCCGTACATGGAGGTCAGTCCGCCGATGTCGCTGTCGCTGAGCTCGGCTCGCTGACCGATCTGCACACCGGAGGGAACTGTCTGCGTGGCGGTGAAGAGCGGCAGTCGGTTCTGGGTGTTCGGGTCGACCTTGGAGCAACTGCTGAAGCGCGAGTAGTGCATGATGGAGCCATAGTCATACGGACTGTTGACGTCCTCCTGCACCTTGTCGAACTCATCCAGGCAGTCAGCGAAGTTCTGCTCGTGCACCTGGATGAACTGGTCGCGGTCCTTGCGGCTCTGTTCGTGATAGAGGCCGATGGCGTGGCCCAGCTCGTGGAGGATGCTCCCGAACGAGCACTCCGGTCCCACCCAGAGGGGCTGCGGATTGGCGACAATGATCCGGCCGGAGAGCCGCCCGACGACGGACTTGCACGTGCTGGGATCGTCCGGCAGCCGGATGACAACACAGCTTCCGAGGAAGTCACACTCCGCCTGCCACTTGAAACGGATGACGGTGTACTTCTCCCACTCGGCCATCGCCGCCCAGACTGCGGGCTTGCGTGACTCGGGGAAGTTATAGGCGAAGGTGTACGTCACCTCTCCGCTCGGCCAGAGGTTGTCGTCGTCGTGGTAGCCCACACTGGAAGCGCTCACCCCGGACCGCGCACCGGGCTGCGCATTGCGCAGCCGCTGGCTTTCCGCCTCGACCTGCTCCACCGGCCCCAGCAGGACATCGCCGAAGGCGACCGCCCAGCCATCCTCCACCCGGTAGTTCACGTCCTGGGGCGTCTTGCTGCGCCCCAACGGCAGGAACGCCGAGCCCCGGACCTCGGGTGTCTCGGCCTGCGGTTGAACCTCTTCCGCCGGGGTGCTTTCCGGCACCTTTGTCTTCTCATCCTGCCCGCAGCCAGCCCCGACCAGCGACAGCAGGAAGACGCCCCCAGCCAATGCGCGGGCGCCCCGCGCCCCGCGATGGTTCTTTCCCATGTTCTTTGTTTCCCTTGTCAATGGATCGCAACAGCCTTCGAGCCACGGGGGATGCGCTCTGGCATCCGCGCCCTGCTCGGGAGATCCACAGAGCACAAGGCATGCCAGACATGCGCATGCGTGCGGGACCGCGAGGGCGTGAGGGGGCCTCACTGCGTCTGGGGCCCGCCGCGCCAAACACAGAGGTTCGTGCGGACCCATGGGGAAACGTCCATCCAGATGGACTGCCGTCTCGGGTTCAAGACGGTCCCGGTCCTCCCGGCAGCGCGCTCCGGGGGAGGTGCTTGCGCCAGGCAACCCGTTTGCACCTTCGCGGACCCGCCCGGGCGCTTCACGACTAAACTCCTGGGCGGGGAGGCCCCGGGCCATGACGGTCCATGGGAGATGCCTCTCCTAGAAGCGGGGGCCGCACATGACGAAGCGGAACGTCTGGATGCTCTGCGCGGGATTGGGCCTGGGCATCGGTTGCGGGCAGGTCGAGGAAGAGGCGCCCGTGCCTTTCGGGGACCCGGCCCTGCACAGCCAGGAGGAGACGATGGCCTCACTCGCCGCCCGGTACCAGTGGGAGTGCTACCCGGAGCGCTATGGCTTCACCCCGCCTCGGGAGGTCGTGCGATTCCCCGCCGAGCACGAACCCCAGGGAGAGCTGCTGATGAGCTGGAATCAACCGGGATGCGGCCATCCGGAACAGCTCGCGCTCATCTTCGCCGCGCTGGAAGGACGCGTCCCGATCCACATCGTCGCGGCGGCTCCGCTCCACTCGGGGATCATCCAATGCCTGTCCCAGGCGGGCATGACCCGCGCTCAGATATGGGAGCTCGGCCTCGTCCCCTTCAGGGTGGACACTGAGTGGATCCGCGACCATGGGCCGGACGCCGTGGTCGGCGCGGATGGGAAGCGGCGCTTCGTGGACACAGTCCTCCGTCCCATGCAGGCCGTCCAGTGCAGCAGCTTCGACTTCTACGAGCGTTCCGACCGCATCCCCACCGTGCTGGGCGAGTGGTGGGGTGTCCCGGTGGACCGGCCGGCCGTGGTGCTGTCGGGCGGCAACCTGCTGACGGACGGCGCGGGACGGTGCTTCCGCGCCCGGCGGGAGACCAACGCGCGCAACTGCTTCCCCGTCTGGTGCTATTCGGAGGAGGAGACGGATGAGGCCATCGGCCGCGCGCACGGCTGCGACGTCGTCACCCTGGAGTCGCTGGAAGGAGGCGTCGTCGACCACATCGACATGTGGATGGCGATGCTGTCCTCCAAGACCGTGCTCGTGGGCCGCTACGACGTCCACGACGACGCCATCAACGCGGCCATCCTGGACCGCAATGCGCGGCGGCTGGCGGACCTGGGCTACGACGTCGTGCGCATTCCCATGCCCACGCCCTACTGCCAGGACGCCGGTGACTCCTGCCTGGGAGACCCCGGGCGCGTCCGGGAGTGCGACGGCACCAACACCCGCGTCTGGGCCACGTACCTCAACTCCATCCGGCTTGGGGACGTGATGGCCGTGCCCGTGTACCGCTGGGTGCCGGGCTCCCTGGCGTACCGCCATCAGCGCCAGGAACAGGAGGCCCTGGCCACCTACCAGTGGGCCCTGGACCGCGAGTTCGGCCCAGGCGCGGTGAAGGTGCACCCCATCCCCTCCGACACCGTCATCCCCTGCCAGGGCGCGCTGCACCGGCTCACGAAGACGTTGCGCTGAACGCGCGCCCTGCTCGCGTGGCCCCGGAGCACGGACGGTCAGGCGCCACCGCCTCCCTTGAAGGAGGCGGTGGCGGGGGCATCGCTCAGGTGCAGGTCTTCGGGTAGCTGGTGTTCGGCAGGCACTGCTTCACCTGCCCGCCGTTGCAGCCGCACCAGTTCGACGTGCACTGCGAATCGCTGTTGCACGCCGTCCAGTTGCCACACTGCTTCGGGTACGTGGAGTTCGGCAGACACACCCGCGCCGTCCCACCATTGCACCCACAGCGGTTGGACGTGCAGTCCGCATCCCCGCTGCACGAGGCCCAGTTCGGCTGGAGCTCGGACTGCACGCTGCCCATCTCCGGCGCCGACGTCACCCCTTCATCCGAAGCCATGTCCATCCCACCGCAAGCCAGCAAGGGAAGGACCACCAACGCAAGGAACAGGCTCTGACGCTTCATGGCATTACCTCCGTGTACGGATTGCGTCCCCCGGCACTGGACGTGGCGCCTCGGGACGCTCGATCCCTACCAAAAGCCGTAAATCAGCACAAAACCGCTTAATCATTATTAATTGCATTAAATGCGCACACTTGCGGACGTCCCCTCCGGCCGGGTCACGGCCCCATTGCCCCACGGCCCCATTGCGCCTATGGGACGGGGGATGGCGTGGCCCGCCGGATGGCCACTCTCCCCAGCGAGGACGCAGCATGTCGTCAGAGCCTCTCCCCAGCGCCACGGCGTTTCCCCCTCCTTCCGTCGAGGAATGGCGCCGGCTCGTGGACAAGGACCTGAAGGGCAAGCCCTTCACGTCGCTCCAGTCGCCCCTCGAAGGCGGCCTGTCCCTCCAGCCCCTCTACACGGCCCAGGACGCTGGCGCGCCCGCTGAGCCGCCCGGCGTCGCGCCCTATGTGCGAGGAACGCAGCCTTTGGGCCACACCGAGGGTGGCTGGCTGGTGTGCCAGGAGTACGCCGGACCGGACGTGACGCAGACGGCCGAAGCCCTCCGCACCGACCTGGAGCGTGGTGGCCAGGGCGTCTGGCTGCTGCTCGACGCGCCGCACGGCGTCGACGTGAAGGACGCGGCGGCCCTGGAGCGCCTGCTGGCGCACGTGCCGTTGGAGCGCACGCCCGTGCACTTCGAGCCGACCACCGACCTGCTTGCCCCCTCCACGTTCCTATTCCAGGTGGCCCAGAAGGCCGGTGTTCCGAAGCAGGCCCTGAAGGGCAGCCTGGGCGTCGATCCCGTGGGCGCCCTGGCGCGGCTGGGCACGGCGAAGGTGGACGTGGCCGCGACCCTGGCGAAGGCCGCCCCCCTGGTGACGTCGCTGCTCAAGGACGCCCCGGGCCTGCGCGCGCTGCTCGTGTCGTCGCGGGCCTGGGCGGACGCGGGCGCCACGTCCGTGCATGAGCTGGCGTGGACCCTCGCCACCGGCGTGGAGTACCTGCGCGAACTGGAGCGCGCGGGGGTGTCACCCGGGGACACGGCGCGCTCGATGCAGTTCGCCCTGTCCGTGGGCGGGCAGTTCTTCCCGGAGATCGCCCGGCTGCGCGCGGCGCGGCTGCTCTGGTCCAAGGTCGTCGCCGCCTCCGGTGGCGCGCCGGAGTCGCAGGCCATGGCGCTGCATGCGCGCACCGCCAGCGCCACCAAGACGCAGCGCGACCCGTGGGTGAACATCCTGCGCGCCACCGCGGAGTCCTTCGCCGCCGTCCTCGCGGGCGCGGACAGCGTGAGCACGTCCCCCTACGACGAACCCCTGGGCACGCCCGACGAACAGGGTCGCCGGCTCGCGCGCAACACGCAGCTCATCCTGCGCGACGAGTCCAGCCTCAACCGCGTCGCGGACCCCGCGGGCGGCAGCTACTACCTGGAGCAGCTCACCGACGACATCGCGCGCGCGGCCTGGGCGGAGTTGCAGCGCATCGAGGCGCTGGGCGGCATCACCCAGGCGCTCGTGCAGGGCGACGTGGCCCGCGTCCTCACCGAGACGCGCGCCGCGCGCGACAAGGCCGTGCGCACCCGCAAGCTGCCCATCGTGGGCGTCAGCGAGTTCCCCCACCTGACCGAGGCCCCCGTGCAGCGCGAGGCCCACGCCGCCGCGCCCGTGCAGGGCGAGGGCGTCGTCGCGCCGCCGCGTCCCTTCCGCTTCTCGGAGCCCTTCGAGTCCCTGCGCGACGCGAGCGACCGCCACCACGCGGCGCACGGCGTCCGGCCCCGCGCCTTCATGGCAAACCTGGGCACGGTGGCGGAGCACACCGCGCGCTCGACGTGGATCTCCAACGTGCTGGCCGTGGGCGGCATCGAAGCGGATGAGCACCGGGGCTTCCCGGACGCGGCCGCTGGCGCTGAGCTGTTCGCGAAGTCGGGCACGTCGCTCGCCGTCATCTCCGGTCCGGACGCGCTCTATCCGGAGCAGGTGCCCGCGCTCGTCGCGGCCTTGAAGGCGAAGGGCGCGCGCACGGTCGCCGTCGCGGGCCGTCCCGGTGAGCACGAGGCCGCCTTCCGCGCGGCCGGTGTCGATCTCTTCCTCTACGCGGGAGCGGACCTGTTCCAGCTCCTGAAGACGCTGCACCAGCAGCTGGGAGTCGCCTGATGCGCCCCACCGTTCCCGACTTCTCCCGCGTCGCGTTCGACGCCCCTGAGACCCAGGCCGCCCCCGCCGTGCGCGACACGCAGCGCGCCCACGCGAGCGAGGCCACGCGCACCGCCGAGCGCTGGGACACCCCCGAGGGCATCCCCGTCAAGCCGCTCTACACCCGCGAGGACCTGGAGGGCGTGGATCACCTGGGCTCGCTGCCCGGCCTGCCCCCGTTCGTGCGCGGCCCGTACGCCACCATGTACGTGCAGCAGCCGTGGACGGTGCGCCAGTACGCGGGCTTCTCCACCGCGGAGGCGTCCAATGCCTTCTACCGGCGCAACCTGGCGGCCGGACAGAAGGGCCTGTCCATCGCGTTCGACCTGGCCACGCACCGGGGCTACGACAGCGACCATCCTCGCGTCGCGGGCGACGTGGGCATGGCGGGCGTGGCCATCGACTCCATCAAGGACATGCGCATCCTGTTCGACCGCATCCCGCTCGACCAGATGAGCGTGTCGATGACGATGAACGGCGCCGTCCTGCCCGTGCTCGCGCTCTACGTGGTCGCGGCCGAGGAACAGGGCGTGAAGCCCGAACAGCTCAGCGGGACCATCCAGAACGACATCCTCAAGGAGTTCATGGTCCGCAACACGTACATCTATCCGCCCGGTCCCTCCATGCGGATCATCGGGGACATCTTCAAGTTCACGGCGGAGAAGATGCCGCGCTTCAACAGCATCAGCATCAGCGGCTACCACATGCAGGAGGCCGGCGCGACGCAGGACCTGGAGCTGGGCTACACGCTCGCAGACGGCGTGGAGTACGTGAGAGCGGGCCTCGCCGCCGGCCTGGGCGTGGACGCGTTCGCCCCGCGCCTGTCGTTCTTCTGGGCCATCGGGATGAACTTCTTCATGGAGGTGGCGAAGATGCGCGCCGCCCGCCTCCTCTGGGCCCGCCTCATCAAGGGCTTCAACCCGAAGAGCGACAAGAGCCTGGCGCTGCGCACCCATTGCCAGACGTCCGGCTGGAGCCTCACCGCGCAGGACGTCTACAACAACGTCGTGCGCACCTGCGTGGAGGCCATGGCCGCGACGCAGGGCCACACCCAGAGCCTGCACACCAACTCGCTGGATGAGGCCATCGCGCTGCCCACCGACTTCAGCGCGCGCATCGCCCGCAACACCCAGCTCTACCTCCAGTTGGAGAGCGGCACCACGCGCGTCATCGACCCGTGGGGCGGCAGCTACTACGTGGAGCGCCTCACCCACGAGCTGGCGCAGAAGGCCTGGGGCCACATCCAGGAAGTGGAGGCCCTGGGCGGTATGACCAAGGCCATCGAAGCGGGCCTGCCCAAGCTGCGCATTGAAGAAGCCGCCGCGCGCACCCAGGCGCGGATCGACTCCGGGCGCCAGGCCATCATCGGCGTGAACAAGTACCCGCCGGAGCGCGAGGACCGCATCGAGATCCTCAAGGTGGACAACTCCGCGGTGCGCGAGTCTCAAATCGCCCGGCTGCGCGAGCTGCGCGCCGAACGCAACGCGGAGGAGGTGCGCCGCCGGCTGGACGCGCTCACCGAAGCCGGACGCCGCAACGAGGGCAACCTGCTCGCGCTCGCCATCGACGCGGCGCGGGCGAAGGCCACCGTGGGTGAGATCAGCGACGCGCTCGAGAAGGTCTACGGGCGCTACGAGGCCACCGTGCGCAGCGTGTCCGGGGTGTATTCGGCGGAGGCCGGCGGGGCGCAGGGCATCGCGGAGGCGCGGGCGAAGGCGGACTCCTTCCTGGCGCGCTTCGGCCGCCGGCCGCGCATCCTCATCGCGAAGATGGGCCAGGACGGCCACGACCGCGGGCAGAAGGTCATCGCCACGGCGTTCGCGGACCTGGGCTTCGACGTGGACATCGGGCCGCTGTTCCAGACGCCGGAGGAGTCCGCGAAGCAGGCGGTGGAGAACGACGTGCACGTGGTGGGCGCAAGCTCGCTCGCGGCCGGCCACCTCACGCTGGTGCCCCAGCTCAAGCAAGCGCTGAAGGCGCTGGGCCGCGAGGACATCATGGTGGTGGTGGGCGGCGTCATCCCCGCCCAGGACTACGAGCAGCTCAAGGCCGCGGGCGCCGCCGCCATCTTCGGCCCGGGCACGGTCATCGCGAAGGCGGCCATCGAGCTGCTCGACAAGCTGGCCGCCGCGCTGGAGGAAGAGGCGTGAAGTCGCTGCCCGCGGACACCTACGTGGAAGGCGTGCGGGCGGGAGACCGGGCGGTGCTCGCGCGCGCCATCACCCTGGTGGAGAGCGAGCACCCGCGCCACGCGGCGCTCGCGCAGGAGGTCCTCACGCGGCTGTTGCCCCACACCGGCAGGAGCCGGCGCGTGGGCATCAGCGGCGTGCCGGGCGTGGGCAAGAGCACCTTCATCGACGCGCTGGGCATGCACCTGGTCGGAAGCGGGCACCAGGTCGCGGTGCTCGCCATCGACCCGTCCAGCAGCGTGTCCGGCGGCAGCATCCTGGGCGACAAGACGCGCATGGCGCGGCTGGCACGCGCGCCCGCGGCGTACATCCGGCCCAGTCCTTCCAGCGGCACGCTGGGCGGCGTCGCGCGCAAGACGCGGGAGACGCTGCTCCTGTGCGAGGCCGCGGGCTTCGACGTGGTGCTGGTGGAGACGGTGGGCGTGGGCCAGTCCGAGACCGTGGTCGCGGACCTGGTGGACTTCTACCTGGTGCTGATGCTCGCGGGCGCGGGCGACGAGCTGCAGGGCATCAAGCGCGGCATCCTGGAGGTGGCGGACATGGTCGCCATCAACAAGGCGGACGGCGACAACAAGCTCCACGCGGCGCAGGCCCGCGCCCAGTACCGGGCCGCCCTGCACCTGATGCGCCCGGGCGCGGAGCCCGTGGTCACCACCTGCAGCGCCATGGAGGGCACCGGCATCGACACGCTGTGGGACTCCGTGGAGTCCGCCGTCGCCCAGCGTGAGGCATCCGGGGAGCTGGCCCTGCGGCGGACCCGGCAGCAGGTGGGCTGGATGTGGGCCATGGTGCACGACGGCCTGCGAGCGGCCCTGCGAGCGCACCCCGAGGTGTCCGCCCTCATCCCCTCGCTGGAAGAGGACGTACGCGAAGGGCGCGCGACGCCGACCTCGGCCGCACTGCGTGTGCTGGGGGCCTTCCTTCCCCAAACGCAGGGCTGACGAGCCGCGTCGTGCAGGCGGCAGCGCCTGTCTCAATCGCTTGCCGGGCCCGCATCGCACTCCTAGTGTACGCCCGTGCGACACCCCCAACCGACGACCGCTCCCCAGCCCTACAAGCCGCGCCACCACGTCCGCATCGTCACGGCCGCCAGCCTCTTCGACGGACATGACGCGGCCATCAACGTGATGCGCCGCCTCATGCAGTCCTCGGGCGCGGAGATCATCCACCTGGGGCACAACCGCTCCGTGGCGGAGATCGTCGACTGCGCCATCCAGGAGGACGCCCAGGGCATCGCCCTCACGTCCTACCAGGGCGGCCACGTCGAATACTTCAAGTACATGATTGATTTGCTGCGCGAGCGCGGCGCGAACATCAAGGTGTTCGGCGGCGGCGGCGGCACCATCCTCCCCACCGAAATCGAGGAGCTGCACCAGTACGGCGTCACGCGCATCTACTCGCCGGATGACGGCCGGGCCATGGGCCTGCAGGGGATGATCGACGACCTCATCTCCCAGTGCGACTTCGAGGTGCGCCCCGCGGACTTCAAGCCCCTCTTGAAGGAGCCCCTGCCCCGCGAGCCCGCGCGCATCGCGTCGCTCATCACCATCGCGGAGAACTTCGCGGAAGCGGGCGAGGAGCTGCGCACGGCGCTCGCGAACGCCCGGGTGGAGCACCCGCGCGTGCCCGTGCTGGGCATCACCGGCACCGGTGGCGCGGGCAAGTCCAGCCTCGTGGATGAGCTGGTGCGGCGCTTCCTGGCGGACTTCCCGGACAAGACGCTCGCCGTCCTCTCCGTGGATCCGTCCAAGCGCAAGTCCGGCGGCGCGCTCCTGGGCGACCGCATCCGGATGAACGCCATCGACAACCCGCGCGTCTACATGCGCTCGATGGCGACCCGACAGAGCAACCTGGCGCTGTCGCGGCACGTCGCCCACTCCATCGAGGTCTGCAAGGCGGCGGGCTTCGACCTCATCGTGGTGGAGACCTCCGGCATCGGTCAGTCAGACACGGAGATCACCGAGCACTCGGACGTGGCGCTCTACGTCATGACGGCCGAGTACGGCGCGGCGACGCAGCTTGAGAAGATCGACATGCTCGACTTCGCGGACGTCATCGCCATCAACAAGTTCGACAAGCGCGGCTCGCTGGACGCGCTGCGCGACGTGCGCAAGCAGTGGCGGCGCAACCACAACGCCTTCACGCTGCCCGAGGACGCGGTGCCCGTGCACGGCACCATCGCCTCGCAGTTCAACGACCCGGGCATGAACACGCTCTACCGGGCCATCATCGACGCGCTGGTGAAGAAGACGGGCGCGTCGCTGCCGTCGGGCTTCGCGCTCACCCCCGGCATGAGCGAGAAGAAGTGGATCATCCCCCCGGAGCGCACCCGCTACCTGGCGGAGATCGTCGAGGCCTGTGAGTCCTATGACGGCTTCGTGCGCGCCCAGGCCGCCATCGCCCGGCGCATGTACCAGCTCCACGGCACCATCCAGGCCCTGCGCACCAACGTGGGCAAGAAGCGCCTGGAGATCGTCGAGCCCAAGGACGCCTCCGACGTGGTGCAGGTGACGGAGCGCGTGGAGGGAGAGCCCGCGTACCTGGGCGACCTGGTCGCGCTGTACCAGGACCTGGAGAGCCGCCTGCACGCGGACTGCCGGCGCCTTTTGGCCGAGTGGCCGGCGACGAAGAAGCGCTACGCCGCGTCCAAGTACCAGTTCCAGGTGCGCGACAAGGTCATCGAGCTGGACCTCATCTCCGAGTCCCTCTCCCACCTGCGCATCCCCAAGATTTCCCTTCCCCGGTATGAAGACTGGGGCGACATCCTGACGTGGCTGCTGCGGGAGAACGCGCCGGGCGCCTTCCCGTTCACCGCGGGCGTCTTCCCGCTCAAGCGCGAGGGTGAGGACCCGGCTCGCATGTTCGCGGGCGAGGGCGGCCCGGAGCGGACCAACAAGCGCTTCCACTACGTGTCGCGCGGCCTGCCGGCGAAGCGCCTGTCCACGGCGTTCGACTCGGTGACGCTGTACGGCGAGGACCCGGACCACCGGCCGGACATCTACGGCAAGGTGGGCAACTCCGGTGTGTCCATCGCCAACGTGGACGACGCGAAGAAGCTCTACTCCGGCTTCGACCTGGCGGACCCGTCCACCTCCGTGTCGATGACCATCAACGGCCCCGCGCCCATGCTGCTGGGCTTCTTCCTCAACGCCGCCGTGGATCAGCAGTGCGAGAGGTGGATCCGCGCGCAGGGCAAGGTGGAGGAGGTCGAGAAGCGCATCGAGGAACTCTACAAGGCGCGCGGCGTGCCGCGTCCGCGCTACCAGGGCGAGCTGCCCCAGGGCAACGACGGGCTGGGCCTGCTGCTCTTGGGCGTGTCCGGCGACGAGGTGCTGCCACCGGAGGTCTACGCGAAGATCCGCGCGCAGACGCTCCAGGCGGTGCGGGGCACGGTGCAGGCGGACATCCTCAAGGAGGACCAGGCGCAGAACACCTGCATCTTCTCCACGGAGTTCGCGCTCCGGGTGATGGGCGACATCCAGCAGTACTTCATCGACCAGAAGGTGCGGAACTTCTACTCGGTGTCGATCTCCGGCTACCACATCGCGGAGGCCGGGGCGAACCCCATCTCCCAGCTCGCGTTCACGCTGGCGAACGGCTTCACCTTCGTCGAGTACTACCTGTCGCGCGGGATGCACATCGACGACTTCGCGCCCAACCTGTCGTTCTTCTTCTCCAACGGCATGGACCCCGAATACGCGGTGCTGGGGCGCGTGGCTCGCCGCATCTGGGCCAAGGCCATCCGGGACAAGTACGGCGGCAACGACCGCTCGCAGAAGCTGAAGTATCACATCCAGACGTCTGGCCGGTCCCTGCACGCGCAGGAGATCGCCTTCAACGACATCCGCACCACGTTGCAGGCGTTGCTGGCGCTCAACGACAACTGCAACTCCTTGCATACCAACGCGTACGACGAGGCCATCACCACGCCCACGGAGGAGAGCGTGCGGCGGGCGCTGGCCATCCAGCTGGTCATCAACAAGGAGTTCGGCCTGTCGAAGAACGAGAACCCCAACCAGGGCTCGTTCATCATCGAGGAGCTGACGGACATGGTGGAGGCGGCGGTGCTGGCGGAGTTCCGCGCCATCTCCGAGCGCGGCGGCGTGCTGGGCGCGATGGAGCGCATGTACCAGCGCTCCAAGATTCAGGAAGAGTCGCTCTACTACGAGATGCAGAAGCACGACGGGACGCTGCCCATCATCGGCGTGAACACCTTCCTGGATCCGAAGGGCTCTCCCACCGTGACGCCGCCGGAGGTCATCCGCGCGACGAAGGAGGAGAAGGACTACGCCATCACCGCCCGCGACGCCTTCTGGAAGCGCAATGAGAAGACGTCCGCGCAAGCGCTGGAGGCGGTGCGCCGCGCGGCGCTGGACAACGGCAACGTGTTCGGCGCGCTGATGGACGCGTGCAAGGTGTGCACGCTGGGCCAGCTGTCCCGCGCGCTGTACGAGGTGGGCGGTCAGTACCGGCGCAACATGTAGTGCGCCGCGACGTCGCGGTCCCGGCCATGAGCCCGGGACCGCGATGGGACGGCCTCAGGGGCCCAGGTCCTCGAACTGGCAGGCGTAGTCGCCCAGGACCGCTTCGTACTCCGCCATCAGGTCGACGGAGTAGGTTCCGGTCTGGAGCTGCGTGTAGGTCTGGGTCCACCGCGAGTCCACGTGCTCGCGGGGCACCTCCAGCCGGTTGTCCTGGGCGTCACGCACGACCGCGTAGAGCTGCACCTGCCCCGGCGTCTCCTTCCAGTCGCAGCCGAACCGGTAGCGCCGCCCCGCGATCGCCTGGAAGGAGAAGAAGTCGTGGTCGTAGGCGTCGGGGATGTGGCCCGTGATGGCCTGCACCGGCCCCGTGAGCGGCGTCGCCGTGGCCAGGGTGTCTCCGTGGTCGTCCTCGCCCAGGTCCTCGAACTGGAGGGCGTAGTTCTGCTGCACCCACCGCGGCACCAGGAACGCGTTGAGGTTGATGCTCACGTAGTGCGTGGACTGGGAGGCCTTGAAGGTCGTGGTCGTGCGCTCGGAGGTCGAACGGGTGAAGGCTCCACCCGGGACGGCATCCAGGATCTCGCAGGACATCAGGCCGTCTTCGGTGCACGACGCCCGGTAGTGGTGCTGGGGCACGACGCGCAGGGAGAAGACGTCCCGGTCCATGAAGGTCTCCATCTTCCCCTGGACGGACGCCGTGCCGGCCGGAAGCGCGGTCGCGGTCTCCATCGTGTCTCCGTGGTCCTCGGCCCCCAGGTCATTCAGCAGACAACTGTAGGGAGCCAGCGTCGCGGGGTACGTGATGTCATTGATGGAGGCATAGAACAGCCCGCCCGGTGACTTGAAGGCGATGCTGCCCTCCCGGATCTCCTCGAAGAAGATGTCGTACGCGGCGATCGCATACTCCTGGTCCCTCCGGTTGACGAAGGCCATCTCCCAGTACGGCGTCGGGAAGGTACAGGTGAGGGCATAGACCCGGTCCGCCACGGTCTGGAACGAGAGCAGGTCCCGCTCGTAGTAGTGCTCATTGATGCCCGTCAGGGGCTGCGCCGAGGGCACCCAGGGGGCCGCGAAGGCGAACAGGTCCGCCTGGTCATCCGGCCCCGTGTCCACGAAGCGGAAGGCGAAGGGCCGGCGGGCGTCCTCGTAGAACGCGGAGATCTCCAGCGTGTAGACGGCGTTCGCCGCGAAGCCCGACCAATGCCAGGTGTAGGGCATCCAGCTCGGCACCCCGTCCCCCATGACACCGTAATCGAGCGACACACCCGCCGCGTCCCGCAGATTCAGGACATAGCCCTCCGTCTCGACCTCCACGATGAAGTCGTAGTGCCGCCCGGCCTGGGCGACGAAGGCGAACCGGAGCGGAACCTCCTTGTTCCCCCAGGGGACGGAATGGACCTCCGTCTCCGAGGGCGTCAGCAGCGTGTGGCCGTCCGGGATTTCAGGTGCCGGGCACGGCGGGGCGCTACCGTCCTCGCACCGACACACCGGCAGCCCTTCCTGGATGGAGCACGTCCCCTCGGAACAGGAGAAGCCATCGCAGGTGGGCTCCGGCTCCACGACGGTTCCGGCGTCAAGGCCCGCGTCCACGACAACCCCCGCGTCAGGGCGAGGGTCGGGGGTCGAATCACAGGCGCCCAGGATGGACAGACAGGCACAGAGAAAAAAGGCAGACAGCAGGTGCTTCGTCACAGGCATGAAAAGGGCCTCCCCCTCGGAGGACGCGCACCCTATCCGAAGCCTGACTGTCTGCCCATCCTCCGCTCCGTTTGACTTTCAGTACGGGCTCGCCGTGGGGCGGATGATGATCTCACTCACATCCACGTCCGCGGGCTGGGCGATGGCGTAGGCGATGGACCGGGCCACGGCCTCCGCCGGAATCGCGCCCTTCCTGAACTCACGCATCACCTCGCGGGCGTTCGGGTCGGAGATGCTCTCCGCCAGCTCCGACGTCGTGACGCCCGGGGAGATCACCGTCACGCGGATGTCCGCGCCCACCTCCTGGCGCAGGCCCTCCGAAATCGCCAGCACCGCGAACTTCGTGGCGCAGTAGACGGCCGCCGTCGGGCTCACCGTGTGCCCCCCGATGGACGACACGTTGATGAACTGGCCCGCCTTCTGGCGCTTCATCACCGGCAGGCCCGCCGCGATGCCATGCAGCACGCCCCGGATGTTCACGTCGATCATCCGGTCCCACTCCTCCACCTTCAGCATCTCCAGGAGCGACAGCGGCATCACGCCCGCGTTGTTGATGAGCACGTCCAGCCGCCCGAACTCCTTCAGCGTGAAGTCCACGAAGCCCTGCACGTCCTCGCGCTTCGTCACGTCCAGCGCGCGCACCCGCGCCTCGCCGCCCTTCGCCTTCAGCTCGGAGGCCAGCGCCTCCAGCCGGTCCACGCGCCGCGCCCCCAGCACCACCTTCGCGCCCTGCTGGGCGAGCAGGCGGGCCGCCGCCTCGCCAATGCCGCTGCTCGCTCCGGTGATGGCCACCACCTTGCCCTGGATGTTCGTCGTCATGTGCCTGTCCTCTCGTGATTGGCCGGCGCGTGAAGTCCGCCGGGAACATGCACACCCTCTCAAGACGGGCCCGGGAGGCGGTATCCGGATGCTCCCGGACTCTTGCCCATTCCTGCACGGGCGCCCCGCTGCGTTCGGGATTAAGACAGGCATCGCATGACGACCGACCGTCCCGCCCCTGCCCTGAACCCGCACCTGTCCGCGCTCGCGACGCTGCTGAAGCGCCATGCGCCCACGGACGGCATCCACGCGACGGCCATTCCCCGGCTGGTCCTCATCCGCGCCTCGGAGCCCACCACGCCCCTGCACGCGCTGCATGCGCCGGCGCTCTGCATCGTGGCGCAAGGCCGCAAGCAGGTGCTGCTGGCGGACGAATCGTATGTCTATGGCCCGGACCAGTGCCTGGTCGCGTCGGTGGACCTGCCCGTCACGGGACAGGTGGTCGAGGCCTCCTCCGCCACGCCGTACCTCTGCTTCCGGCTGGACCTGGAACCCGGCCAGTTGGGCGACCTGATGATGGAGGCGCAACTGGAGACACCCGCGTCCCAGGGGATGGTCCGGGGACTGGCGCTGGGCCCGGTGGGTGCGCCGCTGCTGGACGCGACGGCGCGGCTCGTGCGACTGCTGGACACGCCGCGAGACATCCCCGTGCTGGCGCCGCTCGTCATCCGCGAGATCCTCTACCGCCTGCTGTCGGGTGAGAACTCCGAACGGCTGCGGAGGATTGCCCTGGCCGACAGCCGCCTGGAGTCCGTCACCCGCGCCATCCACTGGCTCAAGGCGCACTACACCGCGCCCCTGCGCATCGAGCGGCTGGCGCGCACCGTCCACATGAGCCCGTCCGCGCTGCACCACCACTTCAAATCCGTCACGGCGATGAGTCCGCTTCAATACCAGAAGCAGCTGCGGCTCCAGGAGGCCCGCCGGCTGATGCTGGCGCAGGCCATGGACGCGGCGATGGCCGGACACTCCGTGGGCTATGAGAGCCCGTCCCAGTTCAGCCGCGAGTACAGCCGGCTGTTCGGGGCCCCTCCTTCCCGCGACATCGCGCGGCTGCGGGAGTCGCTGGCCACCACGCCCTGACGCGAAGCCTCGGCCCTCGGGGACGGCCTGTCCGTCCTCGCAATGACAGTCATGGCCCAGGCCCGCCGTGCCAGCCGTCCCAGGGTCCCATGGACACCCTGCCCGCCCGTCCACAGCTTGAGCCCTCTTCCCGTCCCCGGATGCAGGCCACCGCGCAGGGAGGAGTGCCCGGGAGGAGGGCTGACATGTCGTCGGATGAAGACGTGAGGCAGGGTTTGATGCGCACGGCCATGCTGCTCGATGCGCAGGAGCTGGAGCACCTGGCCCATGGTGCCGTGCGCGACACGGTCCTGCCTCCGGCGAAGAGCGCCGTGCAAGCCCTGCGGATCCACCTCTCGCGGCTGGCCGGGGACCCGGACGTGCTGCCGCCCCCGCGCGCCTTCCGGGAGAAGGTGAGCCACGCCCTCCAGGCCTTGAAGGGGACCGCGCCCGCGCTCTTCATCGACAAGCTGTGTGAGCGCCTCGCCTTCGAGCGGACCAGCTCCCGGCTCTACGCGAGCCTCCTCCTCAAGACCCACACCCTGGGCACCTTCGCCGGGGGCCCCACGCCCGAGCGGCTCCTGGAGCTGCACAACCAGGAGCTGGAGCACCTGGGCATGGTGCGCGAGGGCCTGCTGCGCTTCGGGGCCCATCCCTCGCTGCGGACGCCCTCCGGGGACGTCGCGAGCGCGCAGTCCCGGGGGCTCATCCAGGCCGTCGACGCCCCGGGGGCCACGCTGATGGACGCCCTGCGCGCGACGCTCGTGTCGGAGCTCATCAACAACGCGGGCTGGGCGCTGCTCGTCGACCTGGCCTCGGAGCTGGGACCGCCCGACCTGGAGCTGGCCTTCCGCGACGTGCTGCACGTGGAATCACATCACCTGGCGGAGGTCACCGTCTGGGTCGCGAACGGGACGTACACGGACGCGCCCTCCACCAACAACCCCTACCCCGTCAGCCTCTAGCCAGGGGACGCCGCTGGGCGACCTTCGCGCGGACGGCCTCGATGAAGGCCGGCTTGTCCGCGCTCGTGCGCACGCCCTCGAAGTCCAGGCCCAGGTTCTCCGCGATGGCCCGCAGGTATTCCAGACAGGGCTCGTCGCCGGAGCGCTTGCCTTCCGCGAACACCGGATGACAGGTGGGGCAGTAGTTGACCGCCCAGACGCGCTCGCCCGGCGGAATCTCCAGGGAGACAGGGCTGCCGTCGCTCACGCCCTCTTCATAGGGCTCGATGCACCAGACGCCGGTCTCGTCGTCGGAGCCCATGAGCAGCTCGCGGTAGTTGAGGCTGGGGACGAACTCCCAGTCTCCCCAGTCATAGCCATACGGCCGCGTCTCGGTGCGCCGGGCGCGGCCCCGGGCCTGCTCGAAGTCGCCGGTGTCCTCGGGGGCGTCCTCTTCGGCGAAGAAGAACAGGTCCAGGATGGCCTGGTCGTCGCCCATCCCCTCCTCCTCGCACTCCTCGCCCGTCTTCTCCCCGCACGTGTACGACGTGGGGGGGCCGCAGACACTGCACCGGTAGTCATGGACGCCCATGCCCGGATGCTAGCAGTCCCCTCCGGCACGGGTCAGTCGTCGTCGTAGTCCCCGTCGCCGTCGCCCCCGCCGACCAGCACCAGCTCCGGGACATCGAAGGTACAGGTCAGCTCGCCCCCGTCCGCGTAGCGATAGACGAAGTGGCCTTCCGCGTGGTCCAGCGCCACCCGGTCCAGCGTCACCGAGCCCTCCACCGGAACCCCGGGCACGGCGAGATAGCCCATCAGCGTGCCCCCCATGTTCCCCCCCCACCGGGCCACCAGCGACCGGTCCTCGGGCTCCAGCCGGTCCTCCTTCGCAAACAGCTTCACGGTCTTCGCCTCGCCCTCCTCGACCGAGGCGCCGCGCACCAGTTGGATGTCCACCCCGAACTCCTGGAGACCCTCGACGCGGTCCGGCGTGTAGCTCAGGTCGATCAACGTGCTCGGCGTCCCGTCCTCCAGGAAGTCGATGCGCGTCAGGACAGCGTTGCTGGAGATGGGCCAGTTCACGCTCTGGCCCAGATGGGTGCCCTTGCATTCACCTTCTGGCTGGGGGTCGCAGGCGGAGAGCAGCAGGGCACAGGCAAACAGTGGAAGGACGGGGCGCGACGATTGGGTCATGCCCCCATCCTAGACGGAGGGTCGCGGACTTCCGCCAGCACCCCTGGAACTGGGGGCTCCAGGCAATTCCTGTCATCCCTCCTGGTACGGGGGGTGAGGTGACGGAGGGGAAGTCGGGGTGCTATGAGTCCCGGCGCTGTCTGCCGTTACCGGCCCCGCCTGCCTGTTCCCGTCAGGCTTTGTGTCTCCCCGGCCGTCCCGACACCACCTTTCAATCCGCCTGGGGGAGGCGCGGGGCCGTGCGCCCTTCGTGGGCTCCCTCCGGCATGCCGCTTGGAGCCGTATGTCCCCGTTTCGTTCCATCCGCTGGTCGCGTCTTGCCGCGGGTGTCCTTGCCTCCCTGTCCCTGACGCTGGGCGGGTGCGCCACGCTTCCGGCCCGTGGGCAGGTCGTCATGCGCGACGTGTCCTTCCCCCTGCGGGACTTCCGCATGGCGTCGGGGTTGCGCGTGGTGGTGGAGCACGACGCGCGCTCGCCCGTGGTGGCGGTGGTCGCGGTGGTGGGCGCGGGCGGCTCCAGCGATCCGGGCGGTCGGGAGGGACTGGCGCACCTGGTGGAGCACCTGGCCTTCCGCTCGCACCCGGCCGGGACACCGTCGGCGATGGCGCGGCTGGAGGCCGCTGGCGCGGGCCACTCCAATGCCTCCACCAGCCTGGACTTCACCGCCTACGAAACGCTGGCCCCCAAGGAGGCGCTGGCCACCCTGGTGAAGCTGGAGGGGCAGCGGCTTTCGGCGCCCATCGCCGGCATCAGCCCGGAGGTGTTCGCGGTGGAGCGCGAGGTGGTGCGCAACGAGCTTCGCCAGCGCAACGAGACGGGCTACGTGGGCCAGGTGTTCAGCTGGCTGCACGCGGCGTCCTACCCCGCGGGGGACCCGTACTCGCGGCCGGTGGTGGGCTCGCATGAGTCGCTGAGCGCCCTCACCCTGGCGGACGCGCAGCGCTTCGCGCGCACGCACTACCGCCCGGAGAACGTCACCCTGGTCATCGCCGGGGACGTGGACCTGGCGGAGGTGGAGTCCATCCTCGCGCAGAACCTGCCGCCCGCGTGGGTGGGCACCGGCGCCCCCCTGGCTCCGGACACGCGCCTGCCCGCGAACCCCATCGCGCCCGTCGCCGTGCCGGTCCCGAAGAAGATGCCGGTGTACGAGGCCGCCGTGCCGACGCCGGAGCTGTACCTGTCGTGGGTGCTGCCCCGCGGCTTCGACGAGGCCAGCGCCGTGCACGACTTCGTGGGCGTCAGCCTGGACAGCGGCCTGTGGGAGTCCATGCGCAGTGACGGCGACATCGCGGGGATCAGCACCGGGCTCGTGTCCGGGACCCGCGCGTCGCTGCTCATCGTGCGCGTGCAGTTGACCCATGGCGAGCACCCGGAGCGCACGGCGGAGAAGGTGCTGGACCAGGTGCACAAGACCTGGAACCAGGAGATCAACGCCGGTGGCGTGCTGGGGCAGGAGTTCAACTTCCAGTCCCTGCGCCGTCAGGTGGTGACGAGCATGGCGCTGGAGTCGGAGCGCCTGCTGGCGCGCACGAAGCGCCGCGCGCTGCTCACCCACTTCACGCTCGACGTGCGCTCCTACACGCGCTCGCAGATGGCGCTGATGGGGCTGGGCGGCGGCAAGGTGACGGACTTCGCCTACGAGTGGCTCCAGCGCGGCCGGGCGCACGCCATCTTCGTGAAGCCGGGAGAGAGTGGCGTTCCCAAGACGGTGGGTCCGCTGGCGAAGGTTGCCGGGGAAGAGGCCGCCCCGGAGACGGGCCACCGCGTCACCCCGTCCATGCTCACGGCCACCTCCGGCCCCGTGCAGGTGCTGAAGCTGGACAACGGCATGGAGGTGCTGCTCGCGCCCCGGCCGGGCCTGCCGGTGGTGCGGGTGGGCGCCGCGATGGGCGGCGGGACGGCGCATGGCGAGAAGCCAGGCGTGGGAGACCTGGCCACCTGGGGCGCCTTCCGCGAGACCTACTTCGAGGGCCACCTGAGCGACTGGGGTCTGCATGGCGGCTCCCGGGCCGCGATGGATCACGTGCGCGTGGACGTGGCCGGCACGGCGGGCAACGTGGGCAACATGCTGGCGATGCTCACCGAGCAGCTCGCCACCACCCGTACCTCGGAGGACATCGTGCGCCTCATGCGCGAGCAGGTGCTGCCGTGGCGCGAAGCGGTGGACACGCGCCCGGAGGTGGTGGCGCACCGGGAGCTGATGCGCGCGCTCTACGGCGTCCATCCCTACGGCGACGAGGCGACCGGCGCCCAGATGGGACAGGTGTCCTGGTCCGAGGCGCAGTCCTGGCTGGAGGACGTCTACCGCCCCGGCAACACGGTGGTGGTGGTGGCCGGTGAGTTCGACGTGAAGGAGGTCGAACCCCTGGTGCGCAAGTACCTGGGCGACTGGAGCCGGGGCAAGCCCCAGCCCGTGGGGGTGCCGCCGGCGCCGGCGCTGCCCGCCGCGTCCCCGCGCGTGAGCACGCTCTTCACCGCCCGCCCCGGGGCCACGCAGGGTCAGGTCCAGATGGCCTGCCGGTTGCCCACGGCGACGCCGGAGCTGGAGGCGGAGTACGCGCTGATGGCGGAGCTGCTGGAGGTGAGGGCGTACCAGGAGACGCGTGCCGGGACGGGGGCGTCCTACGGCTTCGGGGCCAGGCCCTTCATCGCCCGGGGCGGCGCGGCGCACCTGCTGGTGGCGGGCATGCTGGACGCACAGCGCATGGAGGAGGGCATCGGCGCCCTGCGCTCGACGCTGGCGGGGTTCGCGAAGGACGTGTCGGCCGCGGACCTGGAGCAGGCCCGGTCGCGGCTGCTCGCGCAGCAGGCGGTGTCCTTCATCACCACGAATGAGTGGGTGGACGCGCTCCTCACCGCGCGCGTGCGCGGCTTCCCCGTGGAAGCGGTGGCCCAGCGTCCCGCGCACCTCCAGGCGGTGACGGCGGACCGGCTGAAGCAGGCGTTCGACGGGTGTCTCCAGCGCCTCGTGGTGAGCGTCACGGGAGATGAGGCCCGCAGCCGCGCCGCGCTCCAAGCGGTGTCGGTGCCGTAGGCCCTCCGTCACCTCGCGCAGGCACGACGTTCCAGCCCGAGCGGAGACGGCCACCGGGTGACCGGGGGGAAGAGACGACGGGGCCAGGTCTCACGACGCGGCCCCGTCACCCCGGCGTGGAGGGTCGCGGCGCCTTCGACGGCGTCAGCGGGAGCCGCTGCCGCCGCTCGCGCCGTGCATCACGGCGTGCACGCTGAGCAGGCCTCCCACGGCGCCCGCGAAGCCGCCGGTGGTGATGAGGGCCTGCGCGAAGCGATGCAGCTCATCCGCGCTGGAGATGTGGGAGAGGCCCGTGGCGCGCAGGGCCTCCTCGAGGACGACGGGCCCTCGTGCGGGCCCCAGCACGGAGTTCAGCTTCGCGACCGCGATGCCGTGCCAGTCCTTGGATTGGGCATTCATCGCGAGGCGGACTTCGCTTCGAGTTCCGCGGCCCGCTGTTCGGCGGCGAGCTTCTCCGCGCGCAGGCGGACCAGCGTGGCTTCGGTTTCCCGCGCCTGCTTGCCCACTTCCAGCAGGAGCGCCTCGGTGCGCTCGCGGGCCTCGCGCTGCTCGTGGATGTTCGTGTTGGTGCCCAGCCACTGGAGGATGTGGCCGTTCGCGTCCCGTTCGGGCACCGCGCGCGCCAGGTACCAGGCGTACTGGCCATTGGCCAGCTTGAGGCGGAACTCGACCTCGTAGCCTTCACCCGTGCGGAGCGCGGTCGTCCAGCGCTCGATGGCCAGGGGGCGGTCCTCCGGGTGCAGGACGTTGAGCCATCCCTCGGAGAGGAGGGTGTCCAGCGGTACGCCGAACTCGATGACGGCCCGGGAGCTCACGTAGTCCAGCAGGCCGTCCGGCTTCGCCGTCCACACCTGCACCGGGATGGTCTCCGCCAGGAAGCGGTAGCGTGCCTCGCTGGTGCGCAGGGCCTCCGCCGCCCGCCGCTCCACCGTCAGGTCGCGGACCTCGATGAGGGTGCCCACCACTGCGTCCGCTTCCCGCAGCGGGCTCACGGTGAAGGCGACGGGATGGAGCTGGCCGTCCTTGTGGACGAAGACGTCCTCGCCCCGCTCGCGCGTCTGCTTCACCAGGGCCCGGGCGAGGGCGCTGTCCTCGCTGGAGGAGCGCCCTTCCGGGGACGGTGGGCGCACCAGGTCAGACAGTGACAGGCCGCGCGCGATGACCTCCGCGAGCGTGCGGCCCGTGAGGGCTTCCGCCGCCGCGTTCATATAGGTGCAGCGCAGCCGCGCATCCGTCATGAACAGCGCGAGTTCGACGCTCTCCGCGAGGGTGCGCACGACTGCGTTCACCTCCGGCGGGGCCAGGGAGGCAATGGAAGGACTCGGGCGGGGCGGAGTGGGGGGCACTCGGTCGACTCACTTCGAACAGCAGGGGGGTGACTCACTGTATGCGGATGGCCGCGAAACACCACCGCCGCCTCCAGGCGGAAGAATGTCCGGGGCCGTAGGAACGACCCGGCCCGACGCATGCGTCCGTATGAGGAGCATGCGAGCCACGAGCCTCCGTCGAATCCGAATCCTGTTGGGCGCGCTGGTGGGGCTTGCGGCTTCCGCCTGCCAGGAAACCGAGGACCTCCCGGCCCCGTGTGACGGTGCGCCCGGACAGGGACTCCTCCGGGCATTCGAGCACTGCACGCCGTCATCGCGCGTGGAGCCACGCGCGAACTTCGGAGGACTCAAGGTGCGCAAGGTCTCCGGACGCACCCTGGTGCTGGAGACGGCCCGGGACGTGGAAGGTCGCGCGAGCCGCCGGCTCATGGTGCGGGACGCAGGCGGCGCGGTGCTCTGGCACCTCGATGAAGCGGCCGGGGAACACTTCAGCGACTTCACCGTGCACCCATCCGGAGAGGCCACGCTGGGCGTCGAGCGCACCGACGCTGCGAGCGGTGCGTTCGACCTCGTGCGCCTGTCGGCCGAAGGGCGGGTGCTGTCACGCCAGCCGCTGCCCACGCCCGCGACGGTGCCGCCATCCGACCTGGATGGCACCCTGCTCCCCTCCCCCTTCCGCATGAGGTCGCTGTGGGTGGACGCACTCACCGACGGCTGGCTGCGCACGGAGGCGCGCGGCGAGGACGTGGCCGTGGCCTTCCTGTCGCGGGTGGCCGTCGAGGAAGGCGCCGCCGACACGCAGCAACTGGCGTCGGGGGTGATGACGCTCCAGTGGGCGGACGGGCACTACCAGGAGCAGTGGACGCGCGTCGTCGACGGGCGCCACTCCACGCAACCGGCGGCCTGGGCCTACGACGAGTTCCGCTGGCGTGAGGCCACGCTGCGACCGCTGCTCGCGGTGGACGGCGATGGACGGCTGGTGGTGGGCCGCACGTGGAACACGTCCCGCTGTCTGGCCGCGAGCCGCACGTTCAACGAGTTCACGAGCCTGCACTGCAAGACGGGCGACGACGTCACCTCCACCGTGGACACCGAGCGCCAGCCCTTCGCCGTGACGACCTTCACCCCGGCGGGTGCCCGCACGGGAACGCACGTCTTCGTCCCTGCCCACGCGGCGGAGTTCGTCGTCTTCGACATGGCGGTGCGCGAGGGAGAGCTGGCGCTCGCCGGCACGGTGGTGACGGAAGGAGCGGACGGCACGGTGGGGTACTACCCGGCCACGCCGGAAGCCCCGGCCCTGATGACGCCGTATGACGGCTATCTGGGCGTGCTGTCGCTCGACACGGGCGCCCTGCGCTTCGAGCACCGGGTGGACACGGGCCGCGCGGATCACTTCTCCGCGCTGCGCTGGACGGACGCGGGGCTGCTCGCGGTGGGCGGCTCCGGTTGGGACCGGTGGTACGGCGGCATGAGCATCTCCCGCGGCGCGGGGGCGCTGCTCACATTGGCCTCTTCCGATGGACAGACGGTGCGCACGCAGCACGCGGGCCCCGAAGGACAGGACCGTCACTTCCACCTGCTGGGCGTGGACGCGGACGGGGACTCGCTGGTGGCCGTGGGGCTCGCGGAGGCGCCGATGACGCACTCGGGAGACGGCGGGAACACGGCGGCCATGACCTTCGGTGGGCTCACCGTGGAGCTGCGCTGAAGCACGACGGAAGACAGGCGACCCTCAAAAACAGATGGGCCGCCACCACCTCCTGCCCCATCAGCTCCTGCGCATGCGGTGCCGCGTCCAGCTCAGCGCCACAGGCCAACAGCAGGCCCGCCATCAGGGCCAACAGACCCTTCGTCATCCCGGTCATGAGCCTTGTCCTTGTGTTCCAGTCTTCCGCCCAAAGCGGGCCTGTGTTTGTTAATACGGGAGGAGGATGGCACTCAAAACCCGGCGCGCCTTCGGCCTACACTGCCGCGCATGACGACCTCCGCCTCCGACGCCTCGCGGCTGCTGGACCTGCTGTGGGAGCGCTATGCCTCCGAAGTCCCCTTCGCGCGCACCTTCGTGGCGCTGTCGGGGGGACGCTTCCGCAACGACCACGTCGCGTTCCGCACGCTCGCGCGGCCCGGGGGTGGCATCGCCCTGTTCTCGCGGGTGTTCGAGCGGTTCGGCTGGCGTCCGGCGGGGACGTACACCTTCCCGGATGCGCACCTGTCCGCCATCTATCTGGCCCACCCGGACGGGCTGCCGCGCGTCTTCCTCTCGGAGCTGAAGTCGGAGGAGCTGTCGCCTCGGGCCCGCGAGCTGCTCGCCGCGCTCCCGGTGGATCCACCGCTTCCGGAGGACGTGGAGTCGCTCGCGGCGTGGTTCTCACCGCCGTCGCCGCCGGAGGAGGCCGCGCTGCTGGAGCTTGAGAAGGAGACGCAGTACGGCGCGTGGCTGCTCGCGTTCGGCCGCAAGGTGAACCACTTCACCGGGGCGGTGGACGACGTGGAGGCATGGCAGCGGCGCATGCGCGAGGCGGGGGTGCCCATGAAGACAGACATCGAGGGCGCACCCGGCACGTCGCTTCGCCAGACGGCCACGCACGCGTCCCCCCTGCCCCTCCAGCTCCGGGGCGGTGGCACGCGCACGTGGCCCTATGCGTACTTTGAAATCGCCCAGCGCACGGGGGGCTTCGACGGCTTCCTGGGCCCGCAGGCCCGCGCGCTGTTCGACATGACGAAGCGGAGCTGAGGCTCGCGGCCCGGGAGAGATTCGGGGGAGGGGTGGTTCCCCCGGACCGCGAGGCCTTGTGAAAGCCAGTGGCGACCGCCGCCGCGCTCGCAGCGGTCGGGCAGGCTCACAGTGCCCGTCCGCGGTGGTGCGCGTGAGCGTGCCGCCCGTGGGCCAGGGGCACACGTCGCGCGAAGGCCGGACGTATGACTCCACGAATGGCAACTACGAGAAGCACGGGGTGGTGCTCCAGCTCGAAGCCGTGTGGTGAGCCCCACCGCCTGTCCGCTGCGTGATGGAGGCCTCTCCCCGTGGGGCGGGGCCTTCAGGCGCGTCCCTGGCGACACCTGCTTGCGCGGGTGGAAGCCGCGTCCCCACCTTGCGCACGAAGAACTCACGACAGAGGAGGCTCACCGTGCCCATGTCCAGACTTTCGCTGGCCCTCGCCGCATCCGCGGCGTTGTGCTTCTCCGCAGGCTGTTCCAAGCAGGGGATGCACAAGTCCGAATCGAAGCAGGCGACGTCCTCGTCAAAGGACCCCAACTGCCCCATGTCGGTGCCGGGCGCCCAGGTCAGCACGCAGGAAACGTCGGACGGCGTGGCGCTCATCTTCACCACGTCGGATCCATCCCAGGTGACGGACCTCCAGATGCGAGGCCGGAAGATGATGGTCGCGCAAGCCCAGCACGCGCAGTCGGAGACGCCGATGGACATGGCGCAGGCGGAAGACCTGGGCGTCAGCTCGACGGAGGAGATGGACGGTGTGGATGACACCGGCACCGGTGGCGGTGGTTCCAAGGGCTCGGCCGGAGCCCCCACGGTTCCGTCGCGCGCGATGGTGCAGGACACCGCGAACGGCCTCACCGTCACCTACTCCGCCGACGACGGGATGCAGAAGCGCGAGCTCATCGACCAGGTCAACGAGACGGCCCGTCAGATGAAGGGCGGCCACTGCCCCGGCATGTAGCCACGCGCAGGTCACCGGGACGGCGGGGAGCTGCCGTCCCGGTGGGAGGCCCTACCGGACGAACACGACCGTGAGGTTGTTGCTCGGCATCTCCACCACGCGCTCCCGCGTGAGCCCGTGCCGCAGCGCCTCGGCGGTGACCGCGCCCAGTTCGCGCACGCCCCAGGCCGCGTCACGGGCCTTGAGCGAGGCGTCGAAGGCGAGGTTGCTCGGCGCGGTCTGCGTCCCCTCCACGAAGTAGGGCCCGTACAACACGAGCCGTCCCCCCGGACGCAGCACCCGGCCCGCGCCCCGCATCAACCCCTGGCAAGCCGCCCAGGGCGCGATGTGGATCATGTTCACGCACAGCATCGCGTCCGCGTGCTCCACCGGCCACGCGTCGGAGCTCGCATCCAGCAGGCGCGCGGGCAGCAGGTTCGGCGTCCCCGCCTCCACGCGCCACGCGTCGATGCTCTCCAACGTCTGCGCATCTCCATCCGTCGGCTGCCAGCTCAGCCCCGGAAAGGCCCGGGCGAAGAACGCCGCGTGCTGGCCGGTGCCGCTCGCCACCTCCAACAGGACGCCGGACGCGGGCAGCACCTCCTTCAGGACGGCGAGGAGCGGTTCGCGGTTTCGCTCGGTGGCGGGGGCATGGCGCATCATGACCGACGGTCTTCCACACCCGCGCGCATGAGGGAAGGCCGCACGCCCCGTGCCAGCCCCACCCGATGCGCGGCGAACCGTCCAGGTCCTGTCGGTCCACCAGCGGACAGGCAGCCGTGCGGATTTGAAAGACAGCCCCCCTTCAAGACAGCTCCTCGCGGAAGTTTGCACCCATGGGCGACGTGAACAGAGGACGTGCGGGAATTCCGCAACAGTCCTTCGTCCTTCCCGACAACTTCCTGCGAAAGCGAGAGCGCCGTCGGCTCTCGTGGACGTCTGTCTCGCATCACCATCCAGTCTGGAGTGACCTTGAAGTTCTTCAATCGGAATGTTTCACGCATGCTGTGCTCGGTTTCCCTGCTCGCGCTCGCGAGCTGTGGGCCGCAGGATTCGGGCACCTCCTCGCTTCCCGAGCAGACCGGACAGGACGGCGTCACCGCCGGGGTCGGCACCGCGCGGCAGGCGGTGTCCACCATCGCCTACCGCAGCAGCAGCACCGCGAGCGTGGTCTCCAACACCTCGCTGACGCTCGCGAAGCCCGCGGGCACCGTGGCGGGGGACGTGCTGCTGGCGCGCATCGTCAACCGCAACGTCGTGACCGCGGTGGCCACGCCGCCCGCGGGCTGGACCTTCCTGCGCTCGGACCAGAGCGCTTCGCAGATCAAGGCGTGGGTCTTCTACAAGGTCGCGACCGCGTCCGAGCCCGCCAGCTACGCCTTCACCCTGGACTCAGCCAGCGCCAGCCACCTGGCCGGTAGCATCTCCGCCTTCTCCGGCGCGAACCCGACGAACCCCATCGACGCGCAGACGGGCCAGAAGAACGGCAACAGCGCCAACCTCGACACGCCCGCGCTGTCCACCAGCACCGCCAACGGCGTCGCGGTGTGGTTCGGCTCGCAGCTGTGGTCCGGCACCGCGTGCCCGGCGAGCCCCCTCGTCCCGCCGACGGGCTTCACGGAGCCGTTCGACACCTGCCACGCGAACAGCACCGGCATCCTCTACGACGTCGCCTACAAGGCCCTGGGGGCCGCGGGGGCGCAGGGCGCCTTCAACGGCACCTCGCCCTATCCGAACACGAACATCGCGCAGGTCGTGGCCCTGCGTGAGGCGGGCGCGACCGTGTCCTGCTCCGTGGGGGACACCTTCGCCACCACGTACACCACCCAGGGCACCGTGGCGTCCACCGCCATCGTGGAGCCGTCGGGCCTGGCGGCGAGCCGCCTCACGCCGGGCGTCGTCTACGTGCACAACGAGGACACCACCGCCATCGTCGGCATCAGCACGGCGAACGCCGCCACCCTGGGCACGTTCAACGTGTCCAACGTGACGCCCGCGGACTGGGAGGACGTCGCCACCGGCCCGTGCCCCACCGGCCAGTGCATCTACATGGGGGACATCGGCCGCTCGAGCGCCAACTTCCCCACCCCGCCGTCCACCTTCGCCGTCTACCGCATCCCGGAGCCCAATATCGGCGCGGGCCAGACGAGCGGCGACCTCACCGCGACGGCCTTCCCCTTCCAGTACCCGGACTCGCCCAAGGACGCGGAGACCATCATGGTCCACCCCACCACCGGCGACATCTACATCGTCACCAAGTCCTACGCGGGCGCGAGCAAGGTCTACAAGTTCCCCCAGCCGCTGCCGGCCCCGGGCGTCATGTCCACGCTCGTCTTCGTGGCCAACATCCAGCTGCCCACCACCACGGACACCAACTACGCCGCGGCCACCTCCGGCAACATCCACCCGTGCGACAACCGCTTCCTGCTGCGCACGTACCGCAAGGTGTATGAGTTCCGCGCCGCCCCGGGCGCCGCCTTCGAGACCGCCTTCGCCGCCACCCCCGTCTCCCTGACGGACACCGTGGAGGGCCAGGGTGAGGCCATCGAGTACGACCCCACCGGCACGGCCTATTACACGATGAGCGAGTCCCCCTCGCCCTTCCGACTCAAGCGCGTCGTGCGCCAGTAGCCACAATCGCAGCCATCCCTCCTCCGAGGGTCCAGGGCCGCGTCCGGGTCTCCACACCGGGCGCGGCCCCTCGTGCTTCATGAGACATTCCGGAAGTTTCGCGCGGGAATGGAATTGTCGCTTTTACTCGTTTTTCACGTACAATCGCAGTCATGCGATTCTTCCGAACGGGTTTCGTGCGCGCCTTCGCGCTTGCGTCCATGGTCTGTGCCTGCGGTCCGCAGGAGGGCGCCCCTGGCGGTGACGTGCCCTCCAGCGAGGTCTTGCTCGGGGAGGCTCGCGCCGCGGCGGTGACGGGCCACCGGGCCTTCCGGGTGATGACGTACAACGTGCGGGGGCCGCTGGACACGGGGGTGCGCGCGTGGCCCAACCGCAAGGCGGCGGTCATCCAGCGCATCCTCGCGAACAACGCGGACGTCATCGGCGTGCAGGAGGCGCAAGCGCCCTCGGGTGGGCCCAGCGTGCCGGCGGACCTCATCGCGGGGCTCACGGGCACGGACAAGCCCTACGGCGTCTACAACCCCGGAGGCGGCAGTCCGAAGCTCATCTTCTTCAAGAAGAGCCGCTTTGAAATCGCCTCCGAGGTGGGCCAGGGCAACGAGGCGCTGATCAACCCCTACAGCGCCAGCGCGACGTGCTTCAGCCACGCGGAGGGCAAGAAGATCTCCTGGGTGGGCCTGCGCGACCTGACCTCGGGGCAGGTGTACTTCGTGGCGAACACGCACTTCGCCTACGCGGCGGAGTGTTCGCTGGGACGGTTGAGGGAAGCGGCGCAGATGGCCTCGTTCCTGGCCTCGAAGCCGGGCGGCCTGCCCGTCATCGCGATGGGCGACTTCAACGCCGATGCCCAGGGACAGTCCACGCCGGGGGAGACCACCCTGGAGGACCTGGAGGCCGGGGCGAAGCTGTTCCGCACCGCGCGCTTCGACGGCACGACGGGCGAGGACGACGCCACGTTCAACAACGCCTGGGACGGCACGCCGTCCACGAACTACTCGCGGCTGGACTACATCTTCCACAACGGGGGCGCGCTGACGTCGTCCGCGCCGGGCATCGACCGGACGGAGAGCGGTGGCAACACGCCGTCGGACCACTACCCGGTGCTCGCGACCATCCGCCCCGCCATCTTCTCCGCCGGCTCCACCTTCTCCCCGACGCCGTCGGGCGCGTCCGCGTCCACGCAGTTGTTCTTCGCGGACGTCACCGGGGACGGCTGCGCGGACCGCATCACCTGGAACTATTCGGTGGGCGAGGGCGAGACGTGGGTGGCGAAGTCGAAGTGCGACGGGGGCTTCGCGGCGGCGGTGAAGAACGCGGGCGCGACGAGCGGCGTGGCCACCACGCGCTTCTTCTTCGCGGACGTCACCGGGGATGGGTGCGCGGACAAGGTCCTCTGGCGGCCGACGCTGGGGGACGGCGAGGTGCGCATCTACCCGTCGAAGTGCGACGGGACCTTTGGCGACCGCGTGTCTGTCTTCCAGGCCGCCAGCCAGAGCGAGTCCACCCGGCTGTTCTTCGCGGATGTGACGGGGGATGGGTGCGCGGACCTGTTGCGCTGGAACCCGAAGGAGCGGAGCGGCGCGTTCGAGACCTTCGTGGCGAAGCGCGGCGCTTCGCCCTCCTTCGGCGCGGCGGTGCGGAGCACGGAAGGAGCGAACACCAGCGAGGGCACGCGCGTGTACTTCGCGGACGTGGATGGGGATGGCAAGGCGGACCGCGTGCTGTGGAATCCCGACCAGGACGGGGGCCGCACGCGGGTGTACCGGTCCACCGGCGCGGGGGCCTTCGCCTTCGCGTTCGCCCACGATGCGGGCACCAGCGGAGTGGACACGACGCGCCTCTACTTCGCGGACGTGGACGGGGATGGCAAGGCGGACAAGCTCTTCTGGCGTCCCACCTTCCGCCAGGGCCGGATGCAGATCTACCCGAGCGCCGGCACGAACTTCGCGGGCAGCCCGGTGATGGACAATACCGGCTACAGCGGTTCGGAGAATGCCGCCTTCTTCTTCGCGGACATCGACGGTCGGGGCGGCGCGGACAAGGTGTACTGGAACCCCGGCAACTACGACGGCGACACGAAGGTGTTCCGTTCGCTGGAACCGTGATGTGAGGCAGCCAGGAGGCCGGACGCCCTCCAATGGCTGTCACAGGCGAGGGAGAGACAGGTCCAGCAAACGCATCCGTCCTGCACCATGGACATGGCCCCGAAAGGGATTGCGCTTCTGCCTGGCACGGTTCACCGTTCCGACCGTGCTCTCCCTGCGCGCCATTGTCCTGTTCGCCGTCCTCGTCTCCGCGTCCGTCCAGGCCCAGGCGCCCGTGGCGGCCCCGCCCCGCTCGTACCTGCTGCGCCCAGCGCGCGTCTTCGATGGCACCACGCCCAGGCCGCACACGGGTTGGACGGTGCTCGTCACCGGTGAGCGCATCGTCGCGGCCGGGCCCGCGCAGGGCGTGAAGGTGCCCGAAGGCACGGAGGTCATCGACCTGCCCGGGACCACGCTCCTGCCCGGCCTCATCGAGGGCCACTCGCACCTGTTCCTGCACCCGTACAACGAAGCAACTTGGAACGACCAGGTCCTCAAGGAGTCCCTGGCGCTGCGGGTGGCGCGGGCCACGAACCACGCGAAGGCCACGCTCCTCGCGGGCTTCACCACCACACGGGACCTGGGCACCGAGGGCGCGGGCGACGCGGACGTGGGCCTCAAGCAGGCCATCGACCAGGGCATCATCCCGGGCCCGCGCATGATCGTCACCACACGCGCGCTGGTCGCCACCGGCAGCTACGGCCCCAAGGGCTTCGCCTCCGAATGGGCAGTCCCCCAGGGCGCGGAGGAAGCGGACGGCGTGGACGGATTGGTTCGCGCGGTGCGCGGACAGATGGGGCGCGGCGCGGACTGGATCAAGGTGTACGGCGACTACCGCTGGGGCCCGAATGGCGAGGCCCTGCCCACCTTCTCCCTGGAGGAGATGCGCCTCATCGTGGAGACGGCGAGGAGCGGCGGACGTCCGGTGGCGGTGCACGCCAGCACGCCGGAGGGCATGCGGCGCGCGGTGCTGGCCGGCGCGGAGAGCATCGAGCACGGCGACGACGGCACCCCCGAGGTCTGGAGGCTGATGGCGCAACGGAGCGTGTTCCTGTGCCCCACCCTGGGGGCGAGCGACGCGATGCTCCAGTACCGGGGCTGGAGGCGGGGCGTGGACCCCGAGCCGGAGTCGCTGAAGAAGAAGAACGCGGGCCTCAAGGCCGCGCTGTCCGCGGGCGTGCCCCTGTGCGTCGGCGGGGACTCCGGTGTGTTCGCGCACGGGGACAACGCGCGGGAGCTGGAGCTGCTCGTGGCCCAGGGCGTGACGCCCGCACAGGCGCTCCAGGCCGCCACCTCCGGCAACGCGCGCATGCTGCACCGGGAGGACCGCATCGGACAGGTGAAGCCCGGCCTCCTCGCGGACCTCGTCGCCGTGGAGGGAGACCCCACGCAGGACATCTCCGCCGTGCGTCAGGTGCGGTTCGTCATGAAGGGCGGCACGCTCTACCGGCGTTGAAATCCAAGGCGCGGCCTCAAGGCCTCGCACGCGATGCGCGGGCAAGCGCGCCGTCCAGGAGCCCCGCGAGCAGCAACACCGGCGCGGCCAGCACCGCGCCGAACCACGCCAGTGCATAGAGCAGTCCCAAGCCCGCGCCCCCGGCGCCGCCCACCACGGTGCCGGACAGCACGCCCACGTACTGGCGGCCTCCGGCCAGGTGCAGCAGCAGGAAGACCGCGAAGGTGCCCAGCGCGAAGAGCACGAAGGGATGGCGCATCATCGGTGTGCCTCCAGGCCCGGCTGCGTCATGGCCAGACGCCAGAGCGGGCCCTCCACGAGTGAATACAGCAGCACCGCGTCCGCGAGCAGGTTGCCCGCTGCGAAGCGCAACCCGGTGTCGTCCCGCACGGGAAAGGCCGCGAAGTGGAGGCTGGTGAGGAGTCCGTGCAGCACCTCCTCATCGTCGAACGCCGCCGCCCCCACGAGCGCCAGCCCACTGGAGCCCGCGTTCGCGTTCACCCATGGAATGGTCGGCCCGGAGTCGATGTCCTGGACCGCCTCCCCGTCCACCGGCCACTCCGCCGCCCACGCGAAGCCAAGCGCCTGCCCCATCAAGGCCTGACGGGCCCGCTGGTACTGCTCGCGTGCGAAGTCCGCGTCCACCACCTGGAGCATGTGCGCGGCCAGCCACAGCGTGGAGCCCTCCGGTCCGTCCTTCATCACGCCGTCGTAGGTGAAGCTCGACACGAGCAGGCCATGCTTCGCCTCCATCAGGTGCTCGCGTGCGGACGCCACCCACCGGCGCAACAGCGGGCCGTGGTCCCGGCCGTCCACGACATCGGACAGGCGCAGCGCCGCGAGCGCCACCGTGTTGCAGAAGGTCCAGCCCTCGTCGGGATAGCTCTCCCCCGAAAGCACCGGAGCGCGTTCCAGTTGGCCGTTGATGAGGTCCACGCGCTCGCGCAGCAGCGGGGCGTAGTCCGCGCGGGGCTCCACCAACTGGCGGGCCGCGAGCATCAACGCCAGCTCCCCATCCACGAAGAGGCTGCGTCCCGCCGGATCACGGAAGGGAGCCCCGTGCACATAGGGCAGGAAGAAGGCCTCATGGGCCCGGCGTTCGTCGCGCAGCGTCCGCGTAATCCACGCATCCACCACCGCCAGGTGCTCTGCCTTCCGCGAGGGCTCCGACAGCGCGAGGTTCGCGAACGAGAGCACGGAGAAGGTGCGCACCATCAGGTCCCACTCCGGGTTGGTGCGGTGGAGCACGTCCCGCTCCACGCTCTCCTCCTGGAGGGAGAACACGCGCTGGCGCGAAGCCAGGGCTCCAGCGAGTCCCGACAGGTCACCGGGCAGGAACACCTGATGGAGCAGGGGAAGCCACACCACCACGGCCAACACCAGGAGGAGTCCGCGTCGCATGCCCGGAGTGTCCGTCCCCGGGCCGTCCGGGTGCGGGCCTCCGGGCCCAGCGGTCGAACGCGTGGGACGAACGGTCGCCATGTCCCAACTTGCTGGCCCCGGGTGTCTCAACAGCCATACCGCGCTGGACCTCCGCACCACGCTCGAACGATGTCCCAGTCCGCCCGGCTCCGGTGTCTGATGAGGCATGCTCGGATACGTCTGGAAATCGGTCACGGTGGGGGTCTTCCTCGTGGGGATGGGGGCGGTCCTTCCGCCTTCGGCGCGCGCCTGTGTCGCGCCCAACTGCCTGCGAGGGGTCCGCTTCCCGCTCCCACCGGACGAAGGAAGCGTGCCGGCGAACCTTCCGGGGCTGGTGGTCGTCCCACCGCTGCTGGAGAGCGTGGACCCCGCCACCGTCCGGCTGCTCCTGGCGGATGGAACCCCGGTGCCCGCGACCGTGACGGCGGGCGCCCACTCGACCCAGGTCCTGGTCCCGGAAGCACCGCTGGTGCAGGGAACGGAGTACCGCCTGGAGGCGACGGGCGTCTGCACCTTCCAGGGCACCCAGCCCGGGTCGCAGACCTTCACCGCGGGCACGGCCCTGCCGCTGCCCACGGCGCTGGGGACCCTGACGGCGGAGACTCCGCGCCGGGGAACCTTCGCCGTCTACGGAACTCCGAACTGTGGAAACACGCAGCAGGAGGGTGACTCCACCAGCCTGCGCTTCACCCCGTCACCGGAGCTGGTGCCGTTCCTGCCGTGGGTGAGCTGGACCGTGCAGGTGGATGGAGAACCCTGGTCCTACGCGAAGCACGGCGGGGTGACAGCGACGGGTGAGGAGAACTTCGACACCCGCCTGTACGAGTACAACCGCAGGCTGCTCTTCCTCTACACCGTCTGCGAAGAGCTCCAGCCCCAGGTCCCGAATACCGGCCTCACGCCCGGCCGCCACCGGGCCACACTCCAGGGAACGCTGGAGCACGCCAACCTCACGCTGCCGCCGTTGCACGTGGACTTCGAGCTGAAGTGCGCCGAGCAGCCGGTGGACCCCGAACCGGAAGAGCCGGAGCCGGAGGAGCCCGGCCCTCCTGCCTCCAGTGACGGGTGTTCACAGACTGGAGGAAGCCTCACCGCCCTGGGTCTCCTGGCCACGCTCCGACTCTGGCGACAGCGCACGCCGCGGCCGTGAAGTCAGAACGGGGGCGAGCGTTCTCGGCACATTCTACCCGGGTATAATTGACGCTCATTTATACCCGGGTAATCCGAGGCCTTCCGCGAGCTGTCCACCTGGGCCGCCGGGGGACACCTCGTCTGCGCCGAGACCCTCGCCGAGGGACTGGAGCAAGCGCCCACGGCCCTGCGGGGCCTGTTCGAGGGCCACAACCTGGGCAAGCAACTGGTCCGCATCGCGGCACCGGGCTGAGCACCGGGGCCGCGCTTGGACGACCAGCGGGCGGATGTGCTTCGCTCGCTCGCGCCCTCCACCCACGCCGGGAGCCACGAATGAAAGTCCAGACGATGCTGACCACCGTCCTCGCCGTCGCCGCGAGCACCGCGGAAGCACGTGACCCCGCGCAGGACGAGCGCGACCTGCTCAAGGTCGAAGCGGCCCTGTGCCGCGCCTTCGAGTCCGGCGATGCCGACACCTTGCGCAAGAGCCTGGACAAGCAATTCATCCTCACGGACTCGAAGGGTACCGTGACGAACTTCGACCAGAACCTCGCGGAGGTGGTGAAGCGCGATCCGGTCTACGAGGTCTTCCGCAACCACCACCAGAAGGTCCGGCTGTACGGCGACGCCGCCGTCGTCACCGGCATCACCACCCTCAAGGGCCACTCCGGCAAGACGCAGTTCGAGGGCGACTTCCAGTTCACCGACACCTGGGTCCACCGCGAAGGCCAGTGGAAGCTCGCCGCCAGCCACGTGACCCGGTTGTCCAAGCCCGCAGCCACCCCGTGAGCTCCCTCCCCCGCCCATCGCGCGGGCCGGACCGGACGACTCGAAAGGTCCACGCGGGTTGCCTCGCCAACGCCAACGGGCGAGCCTGCGCCGCATGGAGATGCATCAGGTCCGGTACTTCCTGGCGGTGTCGGAGGCACGCAGCTTCACCCGCGCGGCGGAGCGCTGCCACGTGTCCCAGCCCACGCTGACCGCCGCCATCAAGAAGCTGGAGGCGGAGCTGGGCGGGCCGCTGCTGCTGCGCGACCGGGGTGGCGCGAAGCTCACGCCCCTGGGCCGGCTGGTGCTGCCCCGACTCCAGCGCATCGACGACGAGAGCCGGAGCGTGGCGCTCATCGCGGAGAACCACCGCCGCCTGAAGCAGGTGCCCTTGCGCGTCGGGGTGCTGTGCACCATCGGTCCCGCGCGCCTGTCCGGTTATCTGGCGGCGTTTCGCGCCGTGGCGCCCGGGGTGGAGGTGGAGCTCCAGGTCGGCACGCGCGACAAGGTGCTGCGACACCTGGAGGAAGCGGAGGTGGACCTCGTCATCACCCACGCCGCCGCGCCCACGCCCGACTGGTGCGTCATCACCCCGCTCTATGACGAGCGCTACCTCGTCGTGCTCCCTCCCGGCCATCGCCTGGCCGCGCAGGACACCGTGCGGCTGGCGGAGCTGTCCGATGAGCCCTACATCGACCGGCTCTCCTGCGAGATGCGCGAGGAGGTCGGGGCGCTGTGCACCTCTCGCAAGGTGGCGCTGTACGCCAGCTACCGCACCGAGCGCGAGGAGTGGGTGCAGAGCCTGGTCGCGGCGGGCGTCGGCTTCGCCTTCATGCCCGAACACTCGCTGCTGCCCGGCGCCACCACCGCGCGGCCCCTCGTCGAGCCTTCGCTCCAGCGCACCATCTCCCTGCTGCGCTCGGGGGACCGCACCGCGCCGCCGGTCGCGAAGCTCTTCTGGCGCACCCTGCTGGAGAGCGCGGGCCGCCCTCGCCCGGGCACCTGAAACGAAGCGGGGCGCGAGGACCTCCTCGCGCCCGGAATCAAGGCAGCCGGAAAGACGCTCAGCGCTTCACGGCGAGCACGTCCACCTGCTCGATGGCCGGCGGCTTCGCGAGCAGCTCCGGCGCCTGCGCCATCAGGGCCGCGGCCACCTTGCCGCCCAGGTGCGCCTTGCGGCCCGCCTCGTCGGGGAACGTGTCCACGATGCCGAACGTGGTCGGCGACAAACGAATCGCATACCAGTGCAGCGTGGCCGGCTCGTCACGCACGATGGGCAGGCCGCCCTCCAGGAACTTCCGCACATCCCCCTCCTTGCCCGGCTTCGCCTCCAGGATGACCACCAGCGCCTTCTGGTCGGTCGCATCCGGAGTTCCCGGCGCCTTCACCGCGAGCAGGTCCACCTGCTGGATGGACGGGGGCGTCGACAGCAGGTCCGGCGCCTGCGCCATCAGGGCCGCGGCCACCTTGCCGCCCAGGTGCGCCTTGCGGCCCGCATCGTCCGCGAAGGTGTCGAAGATGCCGAACGCGGTCGGACCGAAGCGCAGCGCGAACCACTGCGCCGTCGCCGGCTCCTCGTGGACCAGCGGCAGGCCGCCCTCCAGGAACTTCTGCACGTCTCCCTCCCTGCCCGGCTTCGCCTCCAGGCGCACCAGCAGGCCCACGTGCACGTTCTCCGCCTTCTGCGATTGCGTCGTCGTCGTCATGGATTCACCCGTCGTGCTCTTGGTGGAAGACGCGCAGCCCAGCCCCACCAGGGAGATGGCCAGCGCGAGGAAGGTCATGCGGTACGGCTTCAGGAAGGCATTCATGGAAGGCTCCAGGCTCCAGGGGAGGTCAGGGGCGCTCTGGGCGTCACCGCGTCCGCGACAAGGACACGTATAGTCCTCGCTTCCGGCCACCGTGAGGCCCTGGCGCCAATGGATCGATAGCCATTGCCTATGCACGAAAGCCCTCGGGGCCGCTCCCGGGAATGGCGAGCCCCGCGCCGGCCTCCCGCGCTCAGTCCCCGTCCGTCGCGGTGGCGAGGCAGGCCCCCAGGCGCCGCAGCCCTTCCGGAATGCGCGCGGTCGGCAGCGTTCCATAGCCCAGCACCAGCCCCGGCCGGGCGCGCGGTCCGGCGTAGAAGCGAGAGAGGGTGACGAGTCCCACGTCCGCCACCCGCGCTCGCGCCACCACCTCCCGCTCCAGCTTCAAGCCGCCCCGCCGGAAGGTCGCGCTCAGGTGCAGGCCCGCGACGGAAGGCACGACCTGGAGCCAGTCTCCGCAATGGCGCGCAAGGCCTTCCGCGACGCGCGCATGGCGCTCCTCGTATTCACGCCGCATCTTCCGGATGTGACGCGCGAGCATTCCTCCGTCGATGAAGCGCGCGAGGGCCGCCTGTTCAGCCAGCGGGCTGTGCAGGTCCATCACACGCCGGGCCTGGCGCAGCTCCCGCTGGAGTGACGGCGGCGCGATGAGGAATCCCAGACGCAGCGTCGGGAGCATCACCTTCGAGAACGAGCCCACGTAGAGGACGCGCCCGGAGCGATCCAGGCCATGCAGCGTCTCCAGGGGGCGGCCTCCGAAGCGGAACTCGCTGTCATAGTCGTCCTCGACAATCACCGCGTCGCGAGGCTTTGCCCATTCCAGGAGCGCGCTGCGCCTCGCTGGGGACATGGGCATGCCCAGCGGGAACTGGTGCGAGGGCGTGACATAGACGAGCCGCGCGGAGTCCGGCAGCGCCCGCACGTCGAGCCCTTCCGCGTCGACGGGGACGGGCACGACGCGCGCGCCCAGCGCCTGGAACACCTGCCGCGCGGGGGGATAGCCCGGCTCCTCCACGGCCACGCAGTCTCCCGGCTCGATGAGCACCCGCCCCACCAGGTCGAGCGCCTGCTGCGCACCATTCGTGATGAGGACGTCCTCCACGTCGGCATGGACACCTCGCGCGACCCCCACGTGCCGGGCCACCGCCTCGCGCAGCCCGTGGTGCCCCGCCGAATCCACCACGCAGCCTTCGGGCAGCGCGGCGGCTCGGAGCTGGCGCGTCACCAGCCGGCGCCACGTCTCGAAGGGGAAGCGCTGCGCATCCGGCACCCCGACGTCGAAGTCGTAGCCCGCGAAGGGCCGGCGCTCGGGTTCATCCGGCAGCGCGCGCCAGAAGGCCCGTGCCCGCAGCCGCACCCGGGAGGCCCGCCCTGCCCGGCCGTCCCGGGGAAGAGGCTCGCCCTGGACGAAGCTGCCCGCCCGCGTGCGCCCCTCCAGGAGCCCTTCGGCGGTGAGCCATTCGTAGGCCAGCCCCACGGTGTTGCGGGACACATCCAGGCGCAGCGCCAGCTCCCGGGTGGGCGGCAGCCGCTCCCCCCGGCGCAGGCGCCCGTCGAGGATGGCCGCGCGCAGCCCCCGGTAGATCTGCCCCGACAGGTCCCTGCGGCCCTGGAGGGCGACGTGGAAGTCCATGCGGGATGCTCCCACGGATTGGCCCAGTGGGATTCATCATTCCTGGCCCTGTCACGGGTCCAGGAACAAGGCACCCTGCCGTCATGAACCCATCCCATGACTTCGCATCGCACCCCATCGACTCCGACCGCATGGCGTGGACTCCGATGGGGCCTCCCGGGCTCTCCTTCAAGCCGCTCCGCTTCTTCCGGGACGGCAGTGGCTGGATGTATCTCTTCCGGCTGGAGCCCGGCACCCGCATCCCCCGGCACCGCCACACCGGTGAGGCGCACGGCTTCAACGTCTCGGGCCGCCGCCAGCTCCTCGACACCGGCGAGGTGATTGGCCCGGGCACCTACGTCTACGAACCCGCCGGCAACGTCGACAGCTGGCAGGTCGTCGGTGACGAGCCCGTGGTGCTGCTCATCAACGTGCGCGGCGCCATCGAATACCTGGGCCCGGACGGCGAGGTCCTGGGACGGGTGACGTCCGCGGACCGGCTGGTGACCTACCGGCGCTGGTGCGAGGAGACCGGCTCGGCGTTCCTCGCCACCCTCGAATAGCCCCTCAGGGGACGCGGATGCCGTGGCGCAGGAGCGGCGCCTTCACCTGCGCCTCCACGGTCTCGTGGGTCACCGCGATGGAGTCCTGGGACCTGGGAGGTGACGACGGGGTCTGCGTCCAGGGGGAATCGCTCAGGGTCGCACTCGCGCTTCGCCGGCCCGACAGCTCGCACGGAATGCTACCCGAAGGCCCCGTGACGTGCCATTCCACGCGGTGCCCGAAGTCTTCTTGAAAGGACACGCGACGATGCCCCCCAGGCCCACCCCTC
>NZ_RAWD01000349.1:0-9470 GCF_003612065.1 Corallococcus sp. CA047B | reverse complement strand
GCCCACCGCCGTGCCGCCCTCGCTCGCCCGCGTGGCCTTCCACGCCGTGGCCGCCGGGCTCACGCCGCTCATCCCCGTGCCCTTCCTGGACGACTACGCCCTGCGCCAGGTGCGCGAGCAGGCAGTGAGAGATCAGCTCAAGGAGAAGGGCCTCAAGGCCCCGGACAAGGCCGTGGCGCTGCTGGCCGGCTCGAACGAGGCGCGCGGCCTGGGCGGACGGCTGATGTCCTATCTCAAGGCCGTGGCCCTGTTCCCGGTGCGCAAGGTGTTCCGCAAGGTCTTCTTCGTCCTCTGGATGAAGGACTGCGTGGACCTCACCTCCGTGTGCCTGCACCACGGCTACCTGCTGCACCACGCCCTGGAGCGCGGCGACCTGGACGCGGCGTCCCTCCAGGGTGACGCGCCCCGGAAGGTGCAGGCCGCCATCCTCGCCGCCTGCCAGGAGGTGGATGCCCGCCCCATCAACCAGGCCCTGCGCCGGCTCTTCCGGAGCAGCCGGCTGCTGATGGCGGAGGCCACCCGCGCCCTGTTGGATCCGAAGAAGGGCCCGCGCGTGCCCGACCGCGAGGGCGAGAGCGCGGAGGTGAAGTCCCTCACCGACCGGCTCCTCCAGGAATTGTGGGAGGAGCGCGGCTACTTCACCGCGCTGGAGGGCCACTACGAGCGCCACCTCCAAAGCAACCTGAAGCCCGCCGGCCGCTGACGTCAGGGGGCCGGGGCGGTGGCGGTGGCCTGGGGCGCGCGGATGCGCTGGGAGAAGTCATCCTGCCCCTGCGCCGCCAGGGCGCGCGCGTTGATGTGGTAGCGCGCGCGGACCTGCTCCAGCGGCACATCCGTGTCGATGATGCCCAGCTCGTACGCGAGCTCATCCGCGAACGCGGGCATCAGCGTGCGGTGGTCATACGGCACGTCCTTCGTGGCCACCTTCTCGAAGTGGCGCACCAGGTTGGTGGTGCAGTTGCTGGTGAGCGTGTCGTAGAACTCCGGCGCCGTGTGCAGGCCGTTCATCCGCTGCACCATGTCCAGGAAGAACGCGGTGACGCGCTCCTTCGACGCCTGCACCGGATACAGATACACGTCGTCATGGCGGTGGTTGGAGCGCAGTTGAATCAAGTCCCGCTCGTCGCCCACGACGTAGGCCAGCTCGAAGCGGCGGAACAGGCCGCCCACCGCGGAGAAGGTCTCCCCCTTCTCCCGCCGCACCTCCACGGAGAACACCACGTGGCGGCCGTCCTGGAAGCTGAAGGACACCATCGTGTGCGCCGCGCCGTAGAACCCGGAGAAGGGCTCCACGATGAACGACGCCCCCGTGAGCGCGTCCGTGTCGTAGGTGGCCGTGTACCAGGCCGGCTCCCAGTCCGTGGTGCTGCGGTAGCGGAAGTCGCGCACCTCGTGGAGCGTCACCTGCGTGCCCGTGATTTCGGCCCACGGCGCCCGCGCCAGGTCCGGCGCCCAGTCCCGCGTGTTGGAGGGATGCTCGGTGCGCACCCAGCCATACACGGCCGCGCAGCCTGCCAGCACCACCGCCACGCCCCAGCGCCGTGAGCGCCACCGCCACGCGGCCACCGCCACACCCGCCAGGGCCACCGCGAGGAGGGCCCGGCCCGGGTGGGCCCCTTCGGGCCCCGCTCCCGTGAGGGCCAGGGCCAGCGCGGCCCAGGCGCCTCCAACCAGAAGCAGGACGCCCGCGATGCCGTTCTTCAAGAAGCGCATGCGGCGGAGTATCCGTGCCAGCGGCCCCGGGTGTCACGATCCCGGATTCCGGGTGGATCCCCGGGCGGGCGACCGGGCACGCACCCTCCCTCCCAGGGGGGTTCGTGAGGCCTGACCGCGCCCGACCTTGACCGCTTTTCCCCGGGTGTGCGACGACAGGGGTCCCCTGGAGGAGTCACCCCATGAGCGACGAGCGCGAAGACACGACCATCTACAAGGTCGTCGTGAACCACGAAGAGCAGTACTCCATCTGGCCGGCCGACCGCGAGAACGCGCTGGGCTGGAAGGACGCCGGCAAGCAGGGCCTCAAGGCCGAGTGCCTGGAGTACATCAAGGAGGTCTGGACGGACATGCGCCCCCTGAGCCTCCGCAAGAAGATGGAAGAAGCGGCCCGCAAGAACTGAAGGCCGCATCGGTCCGGATGCCGTGCTCCCTCCCCGTTTCATCGGGGAGGGTGGGCCGTCCCTCCGTGTGAAGCCTAGAGGTCCGGCGGAGGCCTGACGCCCAGATGGCAGGCGCGCAGGGCAAGCTGGGTGCGATTCTCCGCCCCGAGCTTGCGGTAGAGCTGTGTGACGTGTGACTTCACGGTGCGTTCGGCGATCTGCAGGTGCGCGGCGATCTTCAAGTTGTCCGCGCCTCCCGCCACGTACGCGAGCACCTCGCGCTCCCGCTGCGTCAGCAGCAAGAGCACGCTCGCCGTGGGTGACGTCACCGGCGGATGCTCGAAGTCATTGCGCAGCAGTTGCACTGGGAAGAGGCGCTCGCCCCTCACCAGCGACTGGACCGCGGAAGAGACGGCGTTGACGCCCAGCCCCGCGCGGAAGAGGTAGCCCGAGGCCCCCTCGTCGAAGCACTGGGAGATGACCTCCGGCGTGCTCACCGCGGACAAGAGCAGCATGCGGACTTCCAGTCTGCGCTTGCGGGCTTCGCGCAGCAGGTTGAGCCCTTCCGTCACGGAGCAGCCAATGGCGGCTTCGCCATCGCTCTCCACGTCCAGAATGGCCACCTGCGGCGGATCCGTTCCAAGCCCATCCAGGAAGCCGCGCACGTCGCGCGTCACCGAAGTGGAATGACCCTCACCCCGAAGTCCGTCAGAAAGGCCCTGCCAGGCCGCCCACGGTCCTTCGAGAATCGAAATGCGAACTGCGGATTGATTCGCTGCCATGCGATGGCCCCCCAGCCGTCGTGGCGAATTGCTTTCCAGACTACCTGTCGACTTCAACCTGCCCCGGAGTCGGTGGAACCGCGGCGGAACTTCCGCCAGTGCTGAGCGTGCGAGAACCGCGCTTCAACTCCATCCGGGGGTCTTGTCAGTGCTGCCCTGCGGACTGCGCTTGCGACTGCCGAACTGGCCCAGTGGGGCCGTTCCTCCTTTTTCGTTTCAGGCAATTCCAGCCAACCAAGACCCTAACACCATCCGCCGTCACATGCGAACCGGCTCTGTCGGGACTGTCAATTGCGCACGAGTTGAGCCGAAATCCAGGGACTCGTCCGTCAGGTCGTGATCGCTGTCCTCTCTGGGACATGCATTTGAGTCCACCAGCCGATGTTTCGCGCGCTGTTTCGGCTCCGGGGTGTTGGCGGAACACATTGCGACGCGCACGCGACCTGGGCGCAGATGCGCGTATGCTGTGCGTCCTGAGCGCATGACTCCCTCCGCCCCCGCACCCCATGTCGACGTCGCCACGCCCGAACGCGTGGCCCTGTCCCTGCCCGTGGCCGGCATCGGCTACCGCTGTCTTGCGTGGCTGGTGGACGCAAGCCTGCTGTTCTTCTTCTGGGTGGCGCTCTACTTCGTCGTCACGCTGCTCGTGTCGGACGTGCTGGGTGCGTTCCAGGCCCTGTCGGGGCTGGTCCAGACGCTGCTGGCGGTGGGCCTGTTCGCCACGCAATGGCTGTACTGGACGCTGGCGGAGGTCTTCTTCCATGGACAGACACCGGGCAAACGCGCGCTGAGAATCCGCGTGGTGCGCGAGGATGGCTCACCGGTGGGCTTCTTCGAAAGCGCCGTGCGCAACCTGTGCCGTGCAGTGGACTTCCTGCCGGTGCTCTACGCCACCGGTTGCATCACCATGCTGCTGGACGGACGGCACCGCCGGTTGGGGGACCTGCTCGCGGGCACGGTGCTGGTGCGCGAGGAGGCCATCGACCTGGACAAGTACACCCAGGCCCCCGCCCCCGTCTCCGACGCCGCGCGCGAGCCCGCCGCCGTGCAGCGCCCCTTGAGCGCGGAGGACGTGGAGCTGGTGCTGGCCTTCCTGTCGCGCGCGCCCGGCCTGGAGAAGGACGTGCGTCAGCGCCTGGGAGCGCGGCTGGTGGACCGCGTGGGCGCGGGACTGACGGACGAGGAGCGCGCGAAGGTGCTGGAGTCCCCCGAGGCCGCGGAGGCCTTCCTGCGCACCCGCGCGCGGGCGGCCCACTGACATGGCGCTGCCCCTTCCCGCCTTCGTCTCCCGGCGCCGTCCGGACTGGGACGCGCTCCAGGCGCTGCTGACGCGCCAGCGCTCGGGCCGGCTGCACCTGGAGGAGCTGCGCCAGTTGGACACGCTGTACCGGCGCGCGTCCGCGGACCTGGCGCAAGCACAGACGTTCTACCCGGGCACGGACGCGCACCGCTTCCTCAACCAGCTCTGCGGACAGGCCTATGGCGCCATCTACCAGCCGCCCCGCGAGCGCTGGGCCTCCACGCGCGACTTCTTCCGGCGCGACTTCCCGGCCACGCTGAGAAGGGAAGCGCGCTTCGTGGGCGTGAGCGCGGGACTGCTGGTGCTGGGATTGGTGCTGGGCGCGCTGGTGGTGCTGCTGGAGCCGCGCGGCGCGGAGCTGCTGGTGCCGGAGGGCGTGCGGCGCTACGTGGCCCAGGGGCGCATGTGGACGGACGACCTGTTGTCGGTGGCGCCGCCCAACGCGGTGGCCTCCGGCATCGCCACCAACAACCTCACCGTCACGCTGTTCGCGTTCGCCTCCGGCATCCTGCTGGGCGTGGGGCCCATCTTCACGCTCGTGAACAACGGCGTGCTCATTGGCGCGGTGGGCGCGCTGTGCTTCCGCGAGGGCATGGCGGTGGGCTTCCTGGACTTCATCGCCGCGCACGGGCCCGTGGAGCTGTCCATCATCGTCATCTCGGGCGGAGCGGGCCTGATGGTGGGCCAGGCGCTCATCGACCCGGGAGAGCTGCCGCGCGCGCAGGCGCTCCAGGCGCGCGGTCGTGAGGCGGTGAAGCTGGTGGTGGGCTGCGCGCCCTTCCTCGCCGGCATCGGCGTGGTGGAGGGCTTCATCTCCCCGGGCTCCTTCTTCCCCACCTGGGCCAAGGTGGGGCTGGGCCTGTCGCTGGGAGCGCTCTTCTGGTTCTACCTGTTGCGCGCGGGCAGGACGGACGCGCTCGCGGCGCGCGGGGACGTGCCGGAGGACAGCGCCTCCAGCCGCTTGCGCTGACGGTGCTTGAGGATGCGCTCATAGGCCGCGTTGAGCTCCCGCATCTGCTCCGCGGAGCCGCCCCGGTCCGGGTGCCGCTCCATGGCCAGCGCGTGGAAGCGCGCGCGCACCACGTCGGGCGGATCCAACGGCGACACGCCCATCGTCTGGTACGGGCACTGCTCCTGGACGGCGGTGAGCCACTTGTCCAGGCGGTCCTTCACCTCGACGAAGCGCGCGTCCGCGTCCGCGGTGTCCTTCACCGGGTGCGTGCGCATCTTCGCGTCCGCGCGGAACACCTCGCTGTAGGTGCTGGACACCCAGCGATGGCAGGAGCCGCACCGGTAGTACTTCACCCGGTTCCCGGGCTGAAGGGTCATCATGACGCCGCAGTGGGTGCACTCCACTTCGACGTTCTCCAGCGTCTGCCAGCTCGCGACCGCCGCACCCATGATGTCTTCGCTCTCCGTTTCGCAACACGCCTGTAGCAGCGACAACCTCCCACGTCCGGCGATCCCGTCAAGAAAATGTCGTCACCGACCCAGGGGGGTGCGCCACCCCGCTGCCGGGGTGTCGGGATTCGGGTAGAACAGGGGGTATGCGTCCGCTCCTCGCCGCCGCCCTGCTGCTGACCGCCGTCGCGCATGCCCAGGCCCCGTCCCGGGCGCCCCTGAAGCCAGCCTCGGAGAAGGCCGGTCCGGAGAAGGCTGCGCCTCCCAGGCCCTCCCCGGCCCAGGCGGACGCGAGCCCCCCCGACACCGCCCTCCTGCGCGGCCTGCTGTGGGCCGCGGAGCCGGCGCCGGAGGAGATCCGGACGCTCGCCATCGAGGACCTGGCGCTCTTGGGGGACCCGCGCGCCCTGGACCCGCTGGCCGCGTTCATCTGGGACCCCAACCCGCGCATCCAGCAGGCGGCGCTGCGCGCGGTGGCGCTCTTCCAGCACCGCCGCGCGGAGGAGATCCTCGGCAACGTCGTGCGCCACCCGCGCCTGCCGGATGCCCTGAAGATTCAAGCGCTGGGGGGACTGCTCTACCAGCGCACCCCCACCGCCCGGCGCTCCGTGCAGGACGTGGCCGCCGACAGCCGCGTGGGCTACGCGGTGCAGAACGCCGCGCGCTCCGTGGCGGCGCAGTGGGATGCCCCCGCGGCCGCGGCGCCCTGAGACACGCCTGCCTGCTTGCCTGCCCTTCCGGGCAGGGGCCGATTCCTGGAGTGCGCGCGTGTATGGGTTAGACTGGCGCGCATGAAGATCACCCCGCTCGATATCCGGCAGAAGCGCTTCGAGACGGTGATGCGCGGCTTCGCGCGTCCCGAAGTGAGCGCGTACCTGGAGCTCATCGCCGGCGAGTTCGAGGAGGTGGTGAAGGAGAACATCGCGCTCAAGGAGGAGTTGAAGCGCACGCAGCACAAGCTCGAGCAACACCAGGAGCGCGAGCGCACCCTCCAGGAGACGATGGTCACCGCGCAGCGCATCAGCGAGGACCTGAAGGACGCCGCGAAGAAGGAAGCGGAGATCATCATCGCGGACGCGGAGCACCAGGCGGAGAAGATCGTCCACGGTGCCCACCAGCGGCTGGTGCAGGTGGTGGAAGACATCAACGAGCTGAAGCGCCAGCGCACCCAGTTCGAATCCCAGGTGCGCTCCGTGGTGGAAGCCCACCGCAAGCTGTTGGAGACCTTCGCGGCGCCCTCCTTCGCGGACCGCGACTACGCGCGCGTCGAGGACAATGTCGCGTTCCTGACCCAGAAGAAGGCCACCTCCAACGACTAGCCTTCCGTGTCCGCCCCCTGGCTCAAGACAGTGCCGGAGGGCGTGGAGCTGACGGTGCTCGTCCAACCCCGTGCGTCCCGCACGAAGGTGGTGGGCGAACACGATGGCCAGTTGAAGATCCAGCTCGCGGCCCCGCCGGTGGATGGCGAAGCGAATGCCGCCCTGTTGGAATTCATCGCCAAGAAGCTGGGTGTGCCCAAGCGGCAGGTGACCCTCACGGCCGGTGACACGTCGCGCCGTAAGCGATTGAAGGTGCAGGGGGTTGATGCGGCGGCGGTGGAGGCTGTTATCTCTGGTGGACCGTGAGGCCACGCATGCTCCGCCTGTTCGCTGTCCTGATGATGCTGCTGGCCTCGCCCCGGGTGTTCGCACAGGACGAAGGTCCGCGCGGAATCCACGCCCAGGAGGCCGTCGTCACCGACACGGCGCTCGTGCCCCACGCCCGGCCCGCGCTGGCCACCGGGGAGGTGCGCACCAAGCGCTTCGTCATCGTCCACACCGCGAAGGCGGCGGGCGCGGCCCGGGCGCTGGCCCAACAGATTGAAGGCGTGCGGGACGGCTTCGGCGCGATGCTCGGGCGCGACTGGCCGGGCACCACCGAAATCCGCCTGGGCGTGGGCCGCCAGGAGTTCGAGGCCCTGGCCCTCCCCGGCGGCAAGCCCCCGGGCTGGGCGGTGGCGCTCGCCTACCCCGGCCATCAAATCATCCTCCTGGACGCGCTGAGCCTGAGTGACACGGAAGGCCCCACCACGCTGCGGCATGAGCTGGCGCACGTGGCGCTGGGACAGCTGGCGAAGCAATGGCCGCGCTGGTTCCAGGAGGGCGTGGCGCAGAACCTCACCGACGAGCGCTACTCCGTCGCCCACTACACCGCCCTCTTCCGCGCCGTGACGCAGGAGCGCGTCTTCCACTTCGAGGACCTGTCCGAGGACTGGCCGGACGTGCCCGCGGACGTGGAGATCGCCTACGCCCAGAGCGCCGCCTTCGTGGCCTACCTCACCGGAAAGCACGGCGCCCAGGCCATGGGCCTGCTGGTGGACGGCGTGCGCGCGGGGGAGCCCTTTGAACAGGCCTTCGGCAAGGCGTTCCGCACGTCGCTCCTCCTGGAGGAGCAGGACTGGCGCGAGGGGCTCGCGGCCCGGTACGGCTGGCTGCCGCTCACCACCAGCTCCGCGCTGTTGTGGCTGGCCGCCTCCGCCCTGTGCGTGGCCGCCTTCGCGCGCCGGATGTGGCAGAAGTCCGCGCGGATGACGGAGCTGGCCGCGGAGGACGCCGCCGAGGACGCCGCGCTGCGCCTGCTCGCCGCCGCCCGCGCCGCCGGCCCGGTGGGTGCGGATGGCACGGAGCCTGGGTCCCCTTCCGCCCTCACCTGGCCGGAGTGGCCCGGCGCCACCCCGACGCCGGGCCCGGCCCCCTCGCGGCCCGAGGCGATGGAGGGTGCGCCGGAAGCGCTGGAGTCCGGGGCTGGAAGCCCGGAGACCTCCGACGCTCTGGAACCGGGGGACGAGGAGCCGGAGTCCCCCAGCGGCGAGCATGAGGTGGATGCCGAGCACCCGGCAGGTCGCCCGCCCAAGCCAACGCTCCACTGACGGTCGCGTCCCTGCCCAGTGAGGGAAGGAACTTCCCCTGGCATCCCCGCTTTCAACACCCGCCCCGTAGGATTTACGCCCTCCGCCTGCCCTTCAGGGCAAGGGGATCGCCCAAAGGGCTGGATTCATTGGGCGTTGGTGCACGTCTGGCGTTGGCAAAGCACTTGCTATGTCTCCGTTCGCGATGCGGACGACAACGGACATGGCGGCGGAGCGGGGACGGAAGAAGGCGGGGGCGGCCCGGGTCTTCAGCAGGCAGCCGGAGCGGATCGCGGCGCTGTGGCGCCGGATGCGACTGGCGGCGCACGAGGGCCAGGGCGTTCCGGGCCCCAGCCTGCTGGACGGACTGGTGGAGCCCTTCGTCCGCGAGCTGGGACTGACGCTGGAGGGCGCGGAGTCCAGCCCCTGGAGTCGCACCCGCGCGGTGCTGCGTCTGGCGCCGGAGCGTGGCGCGCGGGCCCTGCACGACGAGTTCTCACTGCTGCGGCGGTGTCTGGTGGACGCCCTGGAGGTCCTGGGCGGTAGCGACGCGGAGCGCCAGCGCATCCACAGCGCGGTGGACGAAGCCGTGGACAGCGCGGTGGCGCTGCTGCAGCGGCTGGCGGACCCGAAGGCGGATGGGCCTCGCGTGCCTTTCGGTGGGTTGGTGGTGGAGTACTTCGAGCGGCCGTCCCACGCGAAGCGGGCCCCGGTGGGCCGTCGCGACGAGCGGTCCGCGATGCACTGAGCCGAAGGGGGCTCTGACTTTTTGTAGCAACGGTTTGCCGATCCGTCCGGCTTGACGCTTCTCCCCACAAGGGAGGGTCCGGGGGCTGGCGGGAGGGTGCGCTGTCGTGGATGGGGGTCCGCGACGCGCCTTGGGGAGCGTGTTCCTGCTCGGGGGAGCGGTGAGCGCGCACACAGGTTCGAACGCCGGAACGCGTGGATGGGGGTCCGCGCGCTCCGCCGGTCGGACGGATCGGCATGTTTTGTCGGGGGACAAC
>NZ_RAWD01000348.1:0-9514 GCF_003612065.1 Corallococcus sp. CA047B | reverse complement strand
CCCCCGCCCTTGTCTCGCTCGCAGGGATCCGCCCCGCAGCGAGGCGCATGGCGCACGCCGCCGCCTGGCTCATGCTGCTGGGCCTGCTCACCGGGGGCTATGTCTCCGCCGCGATGACGGGCAAGGTGCCCGCGGATCCGCAGATGGCGCTCGCCGCGCACCTGAACGCGCTGATGGGCACGTTCTTCCTGCTGGGCGTGGCGTGGACGCTGCCCTTGCTGAGCTATGGTCCTGTCGGGCAGCAGCGGCTGGCCTGGGCGGTCATCGTCGCCAACTACGCCAACTGGTCCATCACCTGCGTGAAGGCGTGGCTGCGGGTGTCGGGCGTGGACCTCATCGGGCAGGCCGCCAACGACACCGTGTTCGTCGCGCTCACCCTGTCCGTGGTGCTGCCGTCACTCGTCGCCACGGGCGCATGGATTCACGGCTTCCGCGCGGCCCGCCCGTCCGGGAGCGAAGCGGGCCCCTCCCCAGGGTGATGTCCGGCGGTGGCGGGCCCACCTGCCCGTCCTCGCGCTGCATCGAGGACTCGGACTGCTCCTGCAAGGGCACCCCGGGCTCCTGCGTGAACCGCGCCTGCGTCTACTGAGCGTCACATCGCCGTGCGGCTGAGCCGGATGTCGGCGCGGGCCCACGCCTTCTCGAACCCCTGACGCGCGAGGGCTGCCTCGCGCTCACGGCCCTGCCCCTCCAGCGACTGGGAGAGGCCGAACAGCGCCCACCCGTTGCCCGGATTGCGGCGCAGGTCCTCGCGGTAGACGGCCTCCGCCGCCTTCCACTGCTTCGCATCCAGCAGCGCCGCGCCCTGGTAGTGGCGCACGGGGTAGAACCAGTCCGCGGGCTCGGAGTAGGCCAGCTGGTCCGCGGCCCGGACCGCGTCCTCCCAGCGGCTCAGGGCGTCGGCGCAGCCCTGGCGCTCCGCGATGGAGGCCCCCAGCACCCGGGCCGCCACGTCCAGCACGTCCTTCGCGGAGTTGTTGCCCGCGGTCAGCGTGTCGGGCACCCCGGCCGCCAGCTTCTCCAGCTCCGCGTGGTTCGCGCGGGCCTCTTCGAACCGGCCCTTGGCCGCGAGCGCCAGGCCGTGCGAGTGCAACCACAGCCCCGTGAGCACCGGGTACTTCGCCTCCGGCCGGGGCTCCGCGAGCAGCGCGTCGTAGCGTCCGAAGCGCACCATCGCGAGCAGCGGCTCGGCGACGAAGAAGTCCATGCCGGGCATCTGTTCCAACATCTCCGGGCCCAGCACCCGCGCCGAAGCCCGGGCCGCGCGCAGCGACTCCTCGCTGCGTCCCTCCATGGAGGCGGAGAACGCGAGGAAGCCCCAGTTGTGGGCCAGATACATCGGGTAGTACCCGACGGGCTCCACCCGACGCAGGTAGGCCTCATCCGCCTGGACGGCCCGGCGGTTGCTCTCCGACGCCGCCGCGTACATGCCCACGCGCTGGTAGATGTGCGCCGGCATGTGCACGACGTGGCCCGCCCCCGGCATCAGCCCCGGCAGCCGGCGCGCCGACGGCAACGCCCGCTCCGGGTGCTCCGAAGCCTCCACCGCGTGGATGTAATAGTGATTGGCGCCCGGATGCTCCGGATTGCGCGCGAGCACCGTCTCCAGCCGGGAGACGATCTCCCCCGTCCCCGGCTCCGGCTTGCCGTCGAGCGTCCACAGCTTCCAGGGGTTCAGGTTCATCAAGGATTCGGCGAAGAGCACCTGGACGTCCAGGTCCCCCGGGAAGCGCCCGGCCACCTCGCGCATGGCATTGGCGTAGGCCATATTGAAGGGCTGCATTTGAGGAGGCGACCGGGGCTCCGGTCCCCCGTAGCGCTGGGACAACGCGCCGATGAGGGCCCGCTCCACCGGGGTCGCCTTGGGGGCTAGCGCCTGGGCCCGCTGCACGCCCTCCCACGCCAGCGCGGCCCGATCCGGCAGCATGGGCACGTTGTAGTTGGGCCCCAGCACCAGGGCCACGCCCCAGAAACACATCGCACAGGAGGGATCCAGCTGCGTGGCCCGGGCGAACGAGCGGGCGGCCTCGTCGTGGTTGAAGGCATACGCCAGCCGCAACCCCTGATTGAAGAACGCCTGGGCCTCCGGGGAGGCTGTCGTCACCTTGTAGGAGTAGGTGCCCAGGTTGTCGAAGAGCACCGCGCCCTTCGCGAGCGAGGTCAGGCTCAAGCCCTGGGTCGACATCTCGTGCGACTCGCGCGCGGGAGCCGCCAGGGCGCCGGCATGGGGGCCCGGCGCGAGCAGCAATGGCAGGACGAGGGCGGGAATCAGGGACGCGCGCATGGGGACCTCCGGAGTCCTCCTTGAAGATGGCGACGAATCCCTCCGGGACAATGCGCCGCCGGGCCACGCGCCGCACCGCGCCGTCCCCTGCACCTCCAACGACAATCCACGTCTTCCTTTGCATACAAAGACTGGCGCGCGACCACACGCCCCCGCACCCGTTCAGCGGGGTTGGACTCTCAAATAAAGGAATCACACCTGGGACGTATTCTTTCCAACCGAAGAGAGGCCCCATGGTGCAAGCAGCTTCTGATTGTTCCGACCGGGAGTACGCCGCTTTCGCCATCCGGCATCAGCCCATCCTGCTGGCGGTCGCCCGGAACATCTGTGGCCGGGGTGCCAATGAGTGCGACGACCTGGTCCAGGACGTGCTGCTCCGCGCCCTGCTGAAGTGGGACAAGCTCCAGGAATGGTCGGAGCCGGCGAAGCGCGCCTGGCTGGTGCGGGTGCTGCACAACCGCTTCCTGGATCGGTGCCGCCGCCGGGGAACGGAGGTCGCGAAGGTCCTGGGCTTGAGCAACGTGCACAAGCTCTTCGAGGATCCGGAGGCGCCGGACCCGGAGTTGTGGGAGTGCGTCACGGAGGCGGAGCTGCGGGAGGCCGTCTCGTCGCTTCCCCCCAACCTGCGCCGGACGTTCGAGTTGCACGCGCAGGGGCTGCGCCACGCGGAGATTGGCCAGCAATTGGGCGCTCCGGTGGGGACGGTGGGGACCTGGCTCTTCCACGCACGCCACCGCCTGCGGGAGAAGCTGCGCCGTTCGGCCGAGGCGCGCCGTGAGCGGGGACGCGGATGATCGCGGACTGCGCGAACCTCCCCTCCTTCGTGGATGGCCACCTGCCGCCGGAGGAACATGAAAGATTCCTCTCACACCTGCCCGGGTGCGAGGCATGCGGGGTCCGCTTCCACGACCTGCTCCAGCTCGACGTGCTGGGACGGCTGGCGATGGACGGCGCGGACGCCCCCCAGGAGGCCGCTGCTGTTCGAATGAGGAGACCCCACCTGAGGGCTCTCCGAAAGGAGCACGACCCCGCACGTTGTATGGGTGAGGTCACGCACGGGCCTCGCTCCGGGTTGGCTCGCCGGGAGAGGCCCCCAGGTCACTGAAGCATGGCGGGCCCGCATCAGACCGTGGGGCCCGCCGCCGCTGCCGGTCGTCCCCGCATGTCGAGCTGAGTGCCGGACGCAGTCACCGGCGGTGGGAAGCCCTTCCACCGCGTCAGGGCCACGACCGCCAGACCCAGCACGGCGACCGCGACGATGGAGCCCTCCAGGCCGTAGCGGCCGCCCGTGAACCACTCCGGACGGTCGTGGAAGACGGGCGTCCAGAAGCCCTTCGAGTCATTGCCACTCACGCCGAAACCCAGACACCCCAGCATCCAGTTCCACCCCAGGTGCACGCCCACGGGCAGCGCGAGGTGTCCGGTGCGCAGGTAGCACAGGCCCAGCATCCACCCCGCGAGGAAGGTGCAGAGCATCGCGACGGCCTTGGTGCTTCCGGCCATCTCGGCGCTGAAGGGATGGGCGAGGCAGAAGATGACGGAGAGCAGGACCTGCGCCCAGCGCACGCCCAGTCCGTCGATGGCCCGCTGGAAGGCATGGCCATGGAACAGCGTCTCCTCGAAGAGCGCCACGCCCAGCATCATCCAGGCCGCCTTCATGAGCACGGACGCGGACGCCGCCTCCGCCCACACCAGATGGAAGCCGCCTGAAATCCCGACGAGGAAGGCCACCGTGCCCACCAGGACGATGCCGCCCAGCACGCCCAGGCCCAGGTCGCGGCCCGCACGCCGGCCCAGGGACAAGCCGAGGGACGCGAGCGACCGCCGTTCGAGGCGCAGACAGAAGAGGCTCGCGAGGAGCGCGCCCAGGAACAGGTCCCAGGGCGAAGGAAACGCCTCGCGAAGGGCGGAGGGCAGCAGGCCGTGGAGCCAGAGGAGGCCGCCCCCCAACACCGCCGTCAGCAGGACGGAGCCCAGCGCCTTCCAGCCATTGCGCCAATGCCCTTCGCCGTCACGGAACACGAACCGCATGGGGGATCCCTTCAAGGGCCGGAGCGCACCCGCGCCCCCGGAGGGCCCGGGGCGCGAGGTGGGGATTCCGGCACACCTTCCTCACGGACGGCGCGAGGAAGGATTGCACGAAGGCGGGGGAGAGGGCTCCCCCGGTGCATCACTTCTCCAGGTCGCCGACGATCTTCCCGAAGGGCGACGGCTGGCCCCCGAGCTTCTGGAAGAAGTTCCGGCTGTCGGTGCCCTCGTCGTAGTTCTTGAAGGCCTCGTCGTTGCTGTTCTTCCCGTCGGGCTTCAGGCCCGAGTAGTCCTGGCGGGACGGCAGGCCGTGCTCGGCGCGGATGGCGTTCTCGGAAGGGGCCCAGTTGTTCTTCGTGTGCGGCGTGGGGCGCAGGCCGACGGTCTCGAACTCCTCCGTGAGGCGGAGGCGGTTGTCGACGGTGTCCTTCATGTTGGCCGAGTGCGCCGGGTGCTGCTTGAAGACGTCCGCGTTGCTGTGCTTGCTGGCGGCGAGCGGGCTCACCTGGAGGCCGTTGGACGCGCGCCAGGCGTGGACCGACTCGTGGCCCAGGCTGTTGAACCGGGGGCCGGAGGCATTCTCGTTGTACTTGATGTTGCTGGGCGTGCCGGCGCCGGGCTGACCGTCGAAGCGGTACGCCGGGCGGATGGACGACAGGGTGCCGTCGTTGCGGGGCGCATGCGCCATGGGCAGCGCCGAGTTGCGGCCGGAGGAGATGTCCGCCACCGTCAGCGGCTTGCGCAGCGTGCCCGTGGCGCCGGGGTTCACGGCCTGGGTGCGGCCGTTGAGCTCCGTCAGCATCTGGTTGCCCACCGGCTTGCTGGTCAGCTTGTTCGTGGAGTTGCGCACGTCCTGCGTGAAGTCCGCGAAGTCCGCGCCGGACTGGCCGCTGTCACGGCGGGTCCGGATGCCCTGGAGCTTCGGGTCCACCACGCCGTAGTCCGCCGGCTTGAGGTTGTTCTTGCCCGTCTTCAGCTCCGCGGGCGACACCGGCGCCTTCGGCTTGGCCGTCTCGGGCCGGGCGGGGAGGCTGTCACTGCGGGGGCGGGAGCTGGAGGAGGACGAGGAGGGCTTGGAGAATGAAGAAGAGCGGAGCTTCATGGGAGGGCCTCGGGAGTGGAGTGCGGCGACGAATCACCCCTACTGCACCCCGCGTGCCCACCGTTTCCCGGCCCCTGGCCCCGTGCGGCCGTCCTGATTCCAGGGGGTTGCGATGGAGCAGGCGCCTTCCCGGGCGCGGCCCCTGGTGTCTGGAGTCAGGGGCCTGATGTCTGGAGTCATCAGAGGGAACCCGCCCGGACGTGCCACCGCGGCGCGACGTGCATCGCGGCTCAGGGCTGCTCCGTCACCGTGAACTCGACCTCATCCCGGTCACCGCTGGACGACACGCTCGCGTAGGTATTCCAGAAGACCTTGATGACGCCGTCGGAGGGGGTCCCCTGCCGCTCGAACTCGAGCCGGTAGGTGACGTCGAACCGCTCGGCCCTGTCATCCCGTCCCGGTGAGTTCGCCAGGTTCTCTTCGCGCGGCAGCCCCTGCTCATCGAAGACCACCACGTCCTCATCCAGGACGGCCCCATCGCTTTCATCCACGAGCCTGACGCGCAGCCACGGGTAGACGACCTCCGCGCTGCTCGCATCGGGATTCGACCAGCGCCGACCCACGTTCAGACTGAGATAGGGCCAGGCCACCTTCGCCCGGGTGTCTGGCTTTGCGGCGGCCACCATGCGGAAGCGCCGCGAGCCCACGGGTTCGCTCGCGCTCAGCTCATGCATTCCGGAGGGCTCCCGCAGCTCCACGTACGTGTCGTAGTCCTCGCCGCAGGCCGGGGTCATCAGCGCGAGCCCCCCCAGCAACAGGAAGCGCCCGAGCATCGGAGGGAAGCAAGGCATCCGCGGGGTGGATTCCAGGGTCGGGGTCATGGCGCGGAAACGCTCACGGTGAAGCCCTTGGGCACGCTGCTGGTGTCCACCACGCGGGCATGGGCCTGCGCCGTCCACTCCAGTTCGACGGTGCCGGCGGAGGTGTTGTCCTGCATCTCGAAGTTCACGTTCGCGCGCCACTCACAGGAGGCCTGCAGTTCGCAGTCCGGGGAAAGGCTGGACACCCCCTCCAGGATCAAGGGCGTCTGCTCCGTCAGGATGCCGTACGCGGTCGGTCCGGAGCCGTCCTGTGAATCAGAAAGGATCACCTTCAGCCAGGGGCTCACCGTCTGGCTCGGGTCGGCGGGGATCCACCGCGCCGTGACCCGGACCGACAGGTCCGCTTCGGCTCGCTTGGCGGGCGGCCTGGTGGCCGAGGCCCGGACGATGAGCTGGCGCGTCGCCTTGGGCGCTTCGTTCGTGAGGCTCAGGGGCGCGCCCACGTGCTCCTCGGAGGCGACGTCCGGGGAGGTGGCCTGCGACGTGGCCACCACGCTGACGCAGGCGACGAACAACACGAGGCGGGCCGCCCAGAAACGGGCGCGGGAGCCCGGGGTCGCGGGCGGTGGGGCTGCTTCCGGGGAGGAGGGAGGACTCGCTCGACGCATGGTTCCGAAGCTCCAGGGTGACGGCTCCCGGGCGTCCACGTCCACGCCCGGGAGAGGTTGGGATCTTGCCGCACGGACCGCGTAAGTCGGGAAAACTACGACGGCGAAGTCATACCCGACTTGCACGGGAAGCTGGCATAGCAAGTTGGATGCCATGTATCGCCAGAGGGTGGAGGTGCCTGCGGACATCCGCGACGGATCCCGCACGCGACACGCGCGTCATACATGAAGCGCGGCGGCGAGAGCGAGCGTGGCTCGCGTCAATCCCTCTCCCGGCGTGACACAGGGGCCCCTGGAGGCGTCCACCGTCCCGGGCCGTGTGTCACGAAGAGGAAACGTCATGAAACATGGGACGAATGCGACTCACTCCGAGGAGTCCATCCGGACACGGGGCTTGTTTCAGTTTTACTGATAAATTGGTGCGCGTTTCACGTCGAGCAGTTTCCCCCAAGCTGCGGAGTCCCAGTCCATGGATGTGTCGCCGGTTCCCCCCCAACCGCGTCGGAAAAGCTCCTCGAACAAGCTCCACCTTCATGAAACAAGGGCCCCGGCGGACCTGGGGCCCATCCAGTTGGACGATGTGCTCTGGAATCCGGTGGATGCGGAACAGGCGCTGGAGGGTCTGGAGAAGATCCTCGGCCGGCTGAACGAGCGCAATGACTCACGCGCCATCTTCCTGGACATCTATGCCATCGTGACAAGGCGGGTCGTCCACCTGCTGAGCGCGCCGGGCGCGGGCGGGTTCCTGGAGCCGCAATGGCTCTCCCACCTGACGGGCCGCTTCGCGGAAGAGGCGCTGATCGCGGTGCGCGACTCGCTGCGCCAGTTGCCCCTGCCCACCGCCGCCTGGCGCTTCGCGACGTACTACCCGGCCGCGGGCCTCACGCGTCCCTTCCAGGACGCGCTGCTGGGCGTCAGCGCCCACATCAACCACGACCTGGGCATGGTGGTGTACGACAACATTGCCCACCAGACGCCCCCGGTGGACGCGCGCAAGCTGGCGCGCTACCGGCACGACTACTTCCACGTGAACGAGATCCTCCGCCAGTGCATCCCCGAGTGCCTGGACCTGCTCGCGGAGCGCTACAACTGCACCTCCACCCGGCTGGCCCTGCGCGTGCCCTTCAGCCGTCCGGTGATGGAGAAGGCCGTCATGCAGATGCTGATTCTCTGGCGTCAGCGGGTCTGGGACAACGTGGTCGGGATGCTGGAGGCGCAGTCGCCCGAGGAACTCCAGGCCATCGTGGAGCGCGTCCGCACGACGTCGGGCCGCATCGCCCAGGCGCTGACCGCGGAGAACGCCTTCTGGCTCACGCTGCGCGGTTCGGCGCCCCCCTACAGCCTGACGCTGGCGCCCGAGGCCTGGCCCGACGTGAGAATCCCGGAGCCAGTCGCGAACATCCCCCCGCTCGCGAGCTGAGCCGGCGGGGGCGGACGCCCTCACGACGAAGGGCCGAGCGAGGCCACCCGGGGCGGCATCCGCCCCGGGCACACCCGCTCAGCCCCTCTTGTCCCGGCTCAGTAGTTGAACTGGAGCTGGACGCGCGTCACGTGCCCCTGCTCCTGCTTGTAGGGGTAGCGCGACGAGGTCCGGTCCGCGACGAGGTACGCGCCCGTCAGCTCCAGCGCCTTGAAGATCTGCCACTCCACGCCCAGCTCCACCTCGCGCACGTCGTAGCGGGGGGCGTTGGTCTCGAACTTCTTGCCGCCCTTGTAGAGCGTGCCGCGCAGGTAGGGGATGAGCGTCATGCCGGCCACGTCATCCAGCTTGTACATGAGCTGCGCGTAGCCGCCGTGCAGGTTGCGGCTGTCGATGAGCAGCCCCTCGTCCGGGCCCGTCCCCAGGGACGGCCCACGGCCCACGTTGTACTCGGCCATGAACCCCAGGGGCTGCGGGTACACCATCAGGCTGACGATGGCGCGGGCATCCACCATGTCGGGACCGCGTGCGACCGCGTAGGCCGCGTCGTCGCGCGGGGCAGCGGCGAGGTTGAAGCGGCCGTAGTAGCCGCCCACGCCCATCTCCACGAACTGCTGGCCGAACTGGAAGGGATAGGTGACGCGCGCGACGGCGTGCGGGCTGTTGTTGCGCTCCGGCCGGTTGGCCGTCTGGCCGTTGTAGACGCCCAGGCCCACCACGCCGTAGTCGCCCGAGCCCTTCAGCCCGCTGTCGACCAGGTACTTGAAGCGCGCGCGGATCTCCGCGGGCGCCCAGTAGAAGAACACGCCAATGTCGCGCTCGTCCTTCAGCGCGCTGTTGATGGCGTCGTTGCGATCCAACGCGAGCCGGTTCTGGCTGGACTGGAGGTTCTCGAAGCCGAAGGGCACCTTCGACTGGCCCACCCGGAAGCGGAACTCCTTCTTCGAGTCCACGGAGATGTCCGCGTACCAGTCCCGGATGATGGCGACGTGGTACTGGTCTCCGATGACGGAGGCGAAGTCCGGCTGCAGGTAGATGGACACGTGCTCGTGCACGTCGCCGTAGAAGACGAGCCGCGCGCGGCGGAGGCCGAAGCCGTTGTCCTTGCCCAGGAAGCGGTCACCCTGGTCGTTGATGAGCGTGTCGTTCACCCGGAAGCTGGGCAGGCGGTTGTAGCGGACCTGCGTGTAGCCCCGCAGGTGGATGCGCTCGTACCAGGGCTTGTCCTTCTTCACCTCCGGAGGCGGGGGC
>NZ_RAWD01000347.1:0-9531 GCF_003612065.1 Corallococcus sp. CA047B | reverse complement strand
CCCGAACCTGGAGTGCACCCTGAGCGCCCCCGCGACGGCCCGCGTGGGCGAGAGCGTGGAGGTCCTCTTCAAGCTCACCAACCGCTCCGCGCAACCGGTCTGGGTCCTGAAGTGGCAGACGCCGCTGGAGGGCATCCTGGGCACCGTGTTCCAGGTCACCCGCGACGGGACGGAGGTGCAGTACCAGGGTCCCATGGTGAAGCGCGCCGCGCCGTCCGCCTCCAGCTACGAGGCCCTGGCCCCGGGCGCCACGGCGGAGAACCGCGTGGAGGTGACGCAGGCCTATGACTTCAAGACGCCGGGCACCTACCGCATCACCTTCCGCGATGAGCTGATGGACGTGGCCACGCGCCAGGAGGACGTGCCCCGCCCGGGCGGCGACTACAAGCCCACCCCGGTGAAGTGCGCCCCGGTGGACGTGACGCTCACCGCGCGCTGACGGGCAGCTCCCGGTTTTCCCGGGAAGCGGGTGTCCTCCTTCAAGCGGGCAGGCATTGTCCCCCTCCTCATGAGGGCCCGGGCGCGATACACCTGGGCCCACCATGGCGGACACCTCCTCGATCCACATCCCGACGGTCGACCTCGCGGACCTCGCGTCGGGCGAACCGGCCCGCCTCGAGCGGGCCGCGGCGGCACTGCGCGAGGCCTTTGGCGTCTTCGGACTCGTGTTCGTGAAGAACCACGGGGTGGACGCGCCCGCGCTGGAGCGCTTCTACGACGCGTTCTCCGCGTTCATCGCCCTGCCCGAAGCCGTGAAGCGCCCCCTGGGCCGCGCGGACCTCTGGTACCAGCGCGGGTGGACGCCGCCCAACACGGAGGTCGCCGTCGCCGGCAACGGGCAGCCGGACTTCAAGGAGTGCTACTTCGCGGCGCCCACGCCCAACGACGCGCAGTCCGCGCTGGAGTTCCCGGAGCTGTACCCGGAGAACATCTGGCCCGACTCCGCGCCGCCGTACTTCCAGGACGGCCTGCTCACCATGGGCCGCGCGCTGCACGAGGCCGGGCTCAAGCTGCTGCGCGGCTCCGCGCTGGCGCTGAACCTGCCGGAGACCACCTTCACGGACTTCTGCGACCGCGCGCCCCACGTCACACGCGCGCTCCAGTACCTGCCCCTGGGCCCGTCGCAGGTGAACACCGGCATCCTCTGGGGCGAGGAGCACACGGACTTCAACCTGCTCACGCTGCTGCCCGGGGGCCGGTTCCTGAACCCCGAGGGCCGTCCGGCGCCGAAGCCGGATGACCAGAGCGGCCTGTACCTGCGCACGCGCGCGTCGCCGGACGCGCCGCAGGGCCAGATGGTGCGCGGCACCGCGCCCGCGGGCTGCATCGTGGCGCAGGTGGGCCAGCAGCTGGAGATCCTCACCGGCGGCACGTTCCTCGCCACGCCGCACGTCATCACCGCGCCGGGCGTGCCGGGGTGGCAGCGCCAGTCCGCCGCGCACTTCATGCACGTGCACACCAGCACGGTGCTCTTCCCGCTGCCGGGCTTCCGCACGCCGGAGGCGGTGGGCAACTACGCGCCGCCGGTGCTCGCGGGCACGTACGACATCAAGACGCTGGTGGACATCGGCCTCGCGCCGCCCGCCGCGCTCGACAAGCTGGGCTACCGCCATTACGACCGGCTCAACCGGATGCGCGCTACCTCGTAGGGCTGTCAGGGGCCGCCACGCCTTGTGGCTGGCGGCGGAGGTCGGGCTGCGTTACAGCCCGACCCCAGCATGGCCAACGCCCTCAGCACGTCCGTCTTCCGGCATCGCGACTTCCGGCTGTATCAAATCGCCCGTCTGTGCGCGGTGCTCGCGGCGCAGATTGAATCGGTGGCCATCGGCTGGCAGGTGTACGAGCTGACCGGGAGCGCGCTGGCGCTGGGCTACACGGGCCTGGCGCAGTTCCTCCCCTTCCTCGCCTTCAGCCTGCTGGGCGGACAGGTGGCGGACCGCTTCGACCGGCGCCGCATCCTCGCCATCTGCCAGACCGTGATGCTGGTGTGCAGCCTGCTGCTGTTGTCCTTCACGCTGGGCCACGTCACCGACGTGCGGTTCGTCTACGGCGTGCTGGTGCTGTTCGGCACCGCGAGGGCCTTCTACGCGCCCGCGGGCTCCGCGCTCACGCCGTACCTGGTGCCGCCCGGAGAGCTGACGCGCGCGGTGGCGGTGAACTCCACCACGTGGCAGGTGGCCACCATCGCGGGGCCCGCCGTGGGCGGCCTGCTCTACGGGTGGCTGGGCGGCAAGGGCGTCTACATCGCGTCCGCGTCGCTGTGCGCGCTCACGGTGGTGTGGATCCTCTCGCTCAAGGTCCGGACGGGCAGCGCGTCGCGCGAGCCCATCTCGCTGAACACGCTCGTCGCGGGCCTCCGGTTCGTGCGCCAGAAGCGCCTGCTGTTGGGCAGCCTCACGTTGGACCTGTTCGCCGTGCTCCTGGGCGGCGCGGTGGCGCTGCTGCCCATCTACGCGCGCGACGTGCTGCACACCGGGCCCTGGGGCCTGGGCCTCTTGCGCAGCGCTCCGGCCGCGGGCGCCGCCGTGGTGGCGGTGCTGCTCGCGTTCCGTCCGCTGGGCGGCAATGCCGGGTGGAAGATGTTCGGCGCGGTGGCGGTGTTCGGCGCGGCCACGCTGGTGTTCGGCCTGAGCACGTCGCTGCCCCTGTCGCTCGTGGCGCTCGCCATCGGTGGGGCAGCGGACATGGTGAGCGTGGTGGTACGCCACACGCTGGAGCTGGTCTCCACGCCGGACGACATGCGCGGCCGCGTGGGCGCGGTGAACACGATGTGCATCGGCGCCTCCAACGAGCTGGGCGAGTTCCGCGCGGGCTCGCTCGCCGAAGCGCTGGGCGCCGTGCACGCCGTGGTGATTGGCGCCGTGGGCACCCTCATCGTGGTGGGCCTCTGGGCGTGGCTCTTCCCCGAGCTGCGCGATGTGGACCGGCTGGAGTCCGCCGCGCACCGGCCGCCGCCCGAGCCCGAGCCCGAGCCCGCCGACGCGCCCTCCGTCTGAGCCACGCCCGGCGTGCAGGGGGCCCGCGCCCCCAGGTGAAACCCTTGGGCCTCCGAGCATTGAACGCCACGTGAGGGCCTTGTTGCCTGGAGGGCAACGCCCGGGTCCGCCGCTGTAGCGCGAAGGGACACAACCGGGTTCGTCCGACCCCCACCTTCCGAGTGCGCCCGGGCAACGGCATGGTCCGTGCTTGGTGGTGGGGCCCATGGGGTATTACTGGAACGTGATGGCACTCTCCGTGGGAGCGGTCTTCTGCTTCGTGTTGGGCCGGGCCCTGTTCGAGGGCGCCGAACCGGCCCCCGCCGTCGCGAGGGTGAAGCCCCTGCCTCCCTCGCCCGTGCGCCATGCGGACGCGGGCCACCACCCCCGCAAGTAGGGCCCCGGGCCCGGCCTCATTTGCGATGATGCGCGCCCGGTGAACGCGACGGGCACCCTCCTCTTCCTGCTGCTCTGGGCGGTGCTCCTCGCGGGGGCGCTGTCCATCGTCGTGTCCACGCTGCGCACCGGCGCGCCCCCCATGCCCAGCCCGCCCCGCGTGCGGCGGGCGCTGCTCGCGATGCTTCCGCGCGACACCACGGGCACGCTGCTGGAGCTGGGCGCGGGCTGGGGCGGCGTGGCCTTCCTCCTGGCCGACCACTGCCCCCAGGCCCGCGTCGTCGCCTACGAGCTGTCCTGGCTGCCGTTGCTCTTCATGCGGCTGCGCCAGCGCTGCTTCCCCCGCGCGAACCTCACCCTGCGTCGCGAGGACTTCTTCCGTGCGTCCCTCCAGGACGCAAGCTGCGTCATCTGCTACCTGTCCCGGGGGCACATGGCGCGCCTGGCGCCCCGCTTCGCGGCCGAGCTGCCCGAGGGCGCCCGCGTCCTGAGCCACACCTTCGCGCTCCGGGGGTGGACGCCCGCGCGCACGGTGCGGCTGGACGACCTGTACCGCACCCCGGTGTACCTCTACGTGGTGCCACCCCGGGAACAGGCCCGGTAGAGTCCCCGGCCGGGCACGCATGGCCCGCCCCTTCGTTCCACCCTTCCCGTGAGAGACGCGACGCGATGAGTGACTTCCAGTTCCAGGACATGCTGCCGCTCGGCAAGGACGAAACGCCCTACCGGCTGCTCACGAAGGAGCACGTCTCCGTGCTGGAAGCCGGCGGCCGGTCCTTCCTCCAGGTGGCACCGGAGGCGCTCACGCTGCTCACCCGCGAGGCCATGCGGGACATCTCGCACCTGCTGCGTCCCGGGCACCTGCGGCAGCTCTCGAACATCCTCCAGGACCCGGAGGCGTCGAACAACGACCGCTTCGTGGCGCTGGAGCTGCTCAAGAACGCGAACATCGCCGCGGGCGGCGTGCTGCCCTCCTGCCAGGACACCGGCACCGCCATCGTGATGGGCAAGAAGGGCCAGTACGTCCTCACGGAAGGCGGCGACGAGGCAGCCATCTCCCGGGGCGTGTTCGACACGTACCTCACGTCGAACCTGCGCTACTCGCAGATGGCGCCGCTGGACATGTACCGGGAGGTCAACACGGGCAACAACCTGCCCGCGCAGATCGAGCTCTACGCCACCGACGGCGACGCCTACAAGTTCCTCTTCATGGCCAAGGGCGGCGGCTCCGCGAACAAGAGCTACCTGTTCCAGGAGACCAAGGCGGTCCTCAACCCGCAGAGCCTGCTCGCGTTCCTGGAGACGAAGATCCGCTCGCTGGGCACCGCCGCGTGCCCGCCGTACCACCTGGCCATCGTGGTGGGCGGCACGTCCGCGGAGTTCGCGCTGAAGACGGCCAAGTACGCCTCCGCGCGCTACCTGGACTCGCTGCCCACGGAGGGCAACGCCCTGGGCCGCGGCTTCCGCGACGTGGCGCTGGAGCAGGAGGTGCTCAAGCTCACCCAGCGCACCGGCATTGGCGCGCAGTTCGGCGGCAAGTACTTCTGCCACGACGTGCGCGTCATCCGCCTGCCGCGCCACGGCGCCTCCTGCCCGGTGGCCATCGCCGTCTCCTGCTCCGCGGACCGGCAGGCGCTGGGGAAGATCACCCGCGACGGCGTCTTCTTGGAAGCGCTGGAGACGGACCCGGCGAAGTACCTGCCGGAGGCGAAGGACACGGACCTGTCCGACGACGTGGTGAAGCTGGACCTCAACCGCCCCATGAGCGACCTGCGCGCGGAGCTGTCGCGCTACCCCATCAAGACGCGCCTGTCCCTGTCGGGCTCGCTGGTGGTGGCGCGCGACATCGCGCACGCGAAGCTCAAGGAGCGGCTGGACCGGGGCGAGGGCATGCCCCAGTACATGAAGGACCACATGGTCTACTACGCGGGCCCGGCGAAGACGCCGGAGGGCTACGCGTCCGGCTCCTTCGGGCCCACCACCGCGGGCCGTATGGACGCGTACGTGGATCAATTCCAGGCGGAGGGCGGCAGCTTCGTGATGCTCGCCAAGGGCAACCGCTCCCCGGCCGTCACCGAGGCGTGCAAGAAGCACGGCGGCTTCTACCTGGGCTCCATCGGAGGCCCCGCGGCCCGGCTCGCCAAGGACTGCATCACCAAGGTGGAGGTGCTGGAGTACGAGGAGCTGGGCATGGAGGCTGTGTGGAAGATCGACGTGGTCGACTTCCCGGCCTTCATCGTCGTGGACGACAAGGGCAACGACTTCTTCGCGAACATCAACAAGCCGTCCGCGAAGAAGGCCTGAGAAGCCCTGCGGCCTGCCGCCCGCGCCCTACTGCTCGCAGTCGAAGCCCTTGCGGTAGAGCGGGCGGCAATCGTCACAGACGTACCAGGCCTCGTCGTGCGAGCAATCCACCAGCTCGCTCGCGTCCGGGGGGCCGCGTCCTGGCCGCTTCTCGTTGCAGCCCACGCAGGCGCGCGTCCGCTTCGCCGCGTCCGCGTGGTCATGGTCCAGCACGGTCGCCTTGCGCTTCGCGACCCGCGGCACGGCCGGCGTGCCCTCCGCCACGGTGAAGTTGGGCGGATCCTGGACGAAGTTGTGGATGGGGCTGCCGGGCCGGTACTCCACCTTCCGCGCCTGCTCGTCGAGGGCGAGCAGGGGCGCGAACGTGAAGGGCCCCACCGTCCGCGCCCGCTTGGCGCGGATGCTCGGGGACAGCTCCTCGAGGAGGAACTCGGGATACTCGTCGTCGCGCAGGTGGACGATTCCACCCGGTGAGCATTGCTTCGCCAAGTGTTTGCGATTGGAACAGGTGTGCTTGTAGGCCCGCCAGGGTCCGTTGCCCTGGGGCGGCGGTCGCAGCACGAAGTAGCCGACCTTCGAGTCCGTGTGCTGCCGGCTCAGCTTGTCGTCCGTGTAGACGACGATGTGGCCCAGGACGCCGTTCGTGCGATTGCTGCACGCGAGCCCCTTCGCGTGCACGGACCCCAGGGCGTCCTCATCATGGAAGCCCTGCCGGGGATGGATGCAGTTGGTGGAGTAGACGCGCTGGACCGTGTCCTGGTCGCGCAAGAAGTCGAGGATCTCCTGTCGCGGGTGACCGTGGGCATGACGTCCCGCGGAGATGATGGCCGCGGACGGGTTCAGGGCCGCGACGAAGCGCGCCGAGGTGCTCGTCTCGGCGCCATGGTGCCCGACCTTGAAGGCACAGACGTGGGCGGGCAGCGGCAGCCGCTCCTCCATGGCCCAGGGAAGATCGCCGCCGGTGTAGTAGGTGAACTGGTTCATCGTCAGCAGGCACGCGATGCTGGCCGTGTTGTCGTCCCGGAGGTCGGGCGTCCCCACGTGGATGATCTTCAGCTGGCACCCGCCACTGTCGATGAGGAGCTCATCCGTCTGGGCAACCTCCCAGTCCACATCCTGCTCCTCGCAGGCACGCTTCAACCCGTCGAACTTGTCCTGGTTGTGACCGAACTTCGGGACCAGCAGTCGCCCGATGCCGAAGGCAGGCGATTCGACGACAGGGACCAGTCCCTCGTGGTGGTCGTTGTCGAGGTGGGTGCAGACGACAGCGTCCAGGTATTTGATGCCCAGCCTTCGCAGGCACCGGACCACATACCTGCCCCGGCACTTGCGCCCACCGTCGATGAGCACGTGGAAGTTCTCCCCCTGTCCCAGGAGGCTGATGAGCGAGGACTCCCCCTGGGAGACATCGAAGTGGATGATCCGAAGTCGTGTCGTGTACATCCCACTCCTTCACACCGTCAGTCGAACTCGAGCGCGCGCTGGAAGTCGGCGGGGTTGGAGGCCGCGCTCTGCGCCGTCTCCAGCGTGATGTCACCGTTGCGGTACAGCTGCGTGAGGTGCTGATCGAAGGACTGCATGCCGAACATGTCGCGGCCCTTCTCGATGACGTCCTTCAATTCGCTGGCGCGGTCGTCGCGGATGTACTGCTCCACCGTCTTCGTCTGCACCATGATCTCCAGCGCCACCGTGCGGCCCTTGCCGGTGGCGCGCGGCAAGAGGCGCTGGGAGATGGTCGCCTTGAGGCAGTCCGCCAGGCGCATGCGCACCATGGTCTGCTCCTCCGCCGGGAACACCGACACCAGGCGGTTGATGGTGCGCGACGCGTCCGTGGTGTGCACCGTGGACAGCACCAGGTGGCCCGTCTCCGACGCCTTCAGCGCGATGTCGATGGTCTCCGTGTCGCGCATCTCACCCACCAGGATGACGTCCGGGTCCTGACGCAGCGCCGCGCGCAGCGCGATGGCGAAGTTCTGCGTGTCCGGGCCAATCTCCCGCTGGGAGATGGAGGACTTCACGTTCTTGTAGATGAACTCGATGGGGTCCTCGATGGTGAGGATGTGCAGGCTCTCCGTGTGGTTGATGTGGTTGATCATCGACGCCAGCGTGGAGCTCTTGCCGGACCCCGTCGCCCCCGTCACCAGCACCAGCCCGCGCTCGTTGCCGGCGATCGTCTTGAGCACCTGCGGCAGGCCCATGCCGTCGATGCTGGGAATCTCGTCCGGGATGATGCGCAGGATGCAGGCGAGCGAGCCCCGCTGCCGGTAGATGTTCACGCGGAAACGCGCCACCCCCGGGAGGCTGTAGGACGAGTCGCACTCCTGCACGCTGTCCACCTGCGCCTTCATCAGCGGATCATTCATCACGTGCAGGGCCACCTGCTTGGTGTGATCCGCTTGCAGCTTTTCCATCTTCAACGGCCGCAGCACCCCGTTCACCCGGTAGATGGGGGGGTCGCCAGGGCGGAAGTGGATGTCCGAAGCCCCGTTCTGGACGCCAACGGTGAGCAGCTTGTTCAGGGTGTTCAGATCCAGGGTGATGCCTCGCACGTCACGAATGGAGCGGAGGATTCTAGGAGAAGGCGCTCGATTCCCTCCAGGATTGCAGTGTGGGAAGCATTCTCCCAGCCCTGCTGTATTGATTCTCCCCGCAAAACCAGGAAGGCGAGTACCCCAGGGGATGGTGGAACTGTCCTCGACTGCTCACCAGTGGCCTTCCAGCCTGCCCAGGTGGCCCGGATGCCCTGCCTGGAGGCCATGGCGAACATCCGGGCATGAACGCACGAACCGAGCAGGCCGCTGGATACGAGGAGCTGTCTTCCGCTGACTTCGCCGCCCTGGAGGTGTGGGACCCCACGCAGGTCGTCATCACGCCGCGCATGGCGGCCCGGCTGTGGTTGCAGACGAGCCTGCGGCTGACGCGGGCGCAGAAGGAGCTTCACGACGCCATCTTCGGCAACGACGGCACGGACGCGGGGTTGGACCGCTTCGCCAGCGCCCGCGCGGAGCTGGACTCGGCGGAGGCGTGGGCCCTGCACGTGGCCCGCAACATCCCCCGTCATCGCTAGTCCCACCTTCTTCCTTCCCCCCCGGAAGTGACGCATGGGTGGCGGCGGGTCGGCCGCGGGCGGGAGCCCGTTTCCGTCCCGTCGTCACCCGTCGTCGTTTCCAGCGGTGGCGGCGGGCGCTACTCGTCCTTGCGCGGATTCCCGCACGGGTTCGGGCCTGGAGGCGCGGACGCGAGCCGCTGGAGGCCGCCCTGGAGCTTCTCCAGCAGGCGCGACAGCTCCTCGAACTCCTCGGGCGCCAGGTACGCCTTCGCCTCCTCGTCCAGCCACTCCGTCGCGCGCTGCAGGGCCTGGAACTCCTTGCGGCCCGCGTCGGTGATCTCCAGGCGCACGCAGCGGCGGTTCTCTCCCGCGCGGCGCTCCACCAGCCCATCCTCCTCCAGGCGATCCACCAGCCGGCTCACCGCGGGCGCGTCGATGAGCAGCCGCTCCGCGATGACCGCCTGGCTGTGGATGTCCAGCACGTGGATGTACTTCAGCACGAGCAGCTGCATCAGCGGCCGGTCCGTTTGCTCACCAACCTTCTGGCTGAGGAGACGGACCACAGCGCGTCGCGTTGATGCCACTTGCTCAGCGAGGGTCATGGGCGTAAGAGATGATTGCATTCAACAACGGTTGTCAATTACATCTTGACCGCGCGCAGGGGCCGGGGGGGTGTGTTTGCCACACGCCCACCGGAAAGTCCTGCCACTCCAGAGTATGGCCACCCCCAGCGCCCTTCTCGTTCTCTTCCTCGCCGCCGCGCCCCAGGCCCAGCCTTCCGCGCCCTCCGCCGAGTCGACCCCTCCG
>NZ_RAWD01000346.1:0-9545 GCF_003612065.1 Corallococcus sp. CA047B | reverse complement strand
AGGGTGTGCCGTCCGCGCGCAGGGGGGCCAGGGGCTGGAGCGGGACGAAGTGCGCGGAGTGCTGTCCGCCAAGGGGCTTGCGGTACAGCACGCCCCAGTCGGTGAGCACGGCCTCGAAGGGGGCGTAGTCACCCAGCGGCGGGTCGGAGGGACCGGAGAACAGATAGCCGCCGTCATCCAGCGCCGCGAAGAGCCGGCGCGCCACGCCTTCGATGGTGGCGAGGTTGAAGTAGATGAGGACGTTGCGACAGAAGATGACGTCCAACTGCCAGAGGCCGCTTTCGGCGGAGGGCCACGTCTCCAGGGCGAGGTTGAGGTAGCCCAACTGCACGTGGCGCTTCACGTCCGGGCTCAGCAGGTAGTGACGGCCCTCCTGCTTGAGGTGGGCGCGCATGCGATCCGCGGACGGGCCGCGCAGGGACCAGTCGGTGTAGCGGCCCTCGCGGGCGCGGGCGAGCGCCGTGCGCGACACATCCGTGGCGTGCACGGTCATGCGCTCTTCCCAGCCCTCGGTCATCAGCAGCGCGGCGATGGAGTAGGGCTCCTCGCCGGAGGAGCAGGCCGCGCTCCACGCGCGCAGCAGGTGGTCCGGGCCTCGGCGCTCGCGCAGCTCGGGCAGCACCACGCGGCGCAGGTGATCGAAGTGTTCGTGGGTGCGGAAGAAGTACGTCTCACCGATGGTGAGTTCGGTGAGCAGGTCGTCCAGCAGCGCGTTGTTCACGGCCAGCTGCTGCCGGTAGACGTCCACGTTCGTCAGGTTCGCGCGGGCCATGGCGCGCTGGATGCCTTCCTCGGCGGCGGCCAGACAGCTGGGCGCGGCGAGCCCCGCGCGCTCCTCCACCAGGGCGAGCACTTCCTTGAAACCGTAGGACAGGACACCGCCAATCAAGCGGTCTCCGGTCGGGCTCCGAGCGCGACGTCCAACTGAAGTGCTTCGGCCTCGGAGAGGAAGGCGCGCAGGTCGTGCACGAGCACCAGCCCGTCGGGCAGCTTCGCGGCCCCGGCCACGTACCCCACGCCGGGCAGCTCCCGGGGAGAGGCATCCCACTCATCGGAGGCGATGACGCGCAGGCCCTCCGCGCGGTCCACCCGCAGCGCCACCGGGCGCAGGCCGTTGGTGGCGATGATGAAGTGGTCCATGGGCGACAGCGGCCGCGCGGGGTGGCGGAACCTGCGTCGCAGGTCCAACACGGGAAGGAGTTCTCCGCGCAGGTTGAGCAGTCCCTCCACCACGTCGGGCGCCCGGGGCAGGTGCGTGAGGCGGGCGGCGCGCACCAGCTCGCGCACGTCCTGCACTGGCAGGCCGTAGCGCTGCCGCTCCAGGGTGAACAGCAGGACTTCCTGTGGGCGGGCCTCCGGAGGGGGATTCATGGATGCACGTCGCACGCTACAGGACGCAAAGCACCCTGGGGATTCAGGATGTTGCCCCGTTTTCTAGAAGACGCTCCGGGTGAAGGGAGCGCTCCAGCCCCGGAGGAACGCTCGGCGAGCGGCCATGAATCCCAGGAGGGAAACTCTTTTTGGCCCGGGCCGTACCGTCGGGACAGTCGCCAGCCGGCGCGGGGCCGGGCATCGTGAGGACCATGGTTCGGCACGTCATCGTCGTGGGCGCAGGGCCGGGAGGGCTGTCGGTCGCCATCAACCTGGCGGGGCAGGGCTTCCAGGTCACCGTGGTGGAGAAGGACGCGGTGCCGGGCGGCCGGATGAAGGGCCTCACGCTGGGGGAGGACTGCGAGTACGCGGTGGACACCGGCCCGTCCATCCTCCAACTGCCCGGCGTGTTGGAGCAGATCTTCCGGCGCTCGGGCAAGCGGCTGTCGGACTACGTCACGCTCACGCCGGTGGATCCGAACACGCGCGTGCACTTCTGGGACGGCACGCACCTGGACACGCGGCGTGACCTGGAGCGGATGGGCCAGGAGCTGGAGAAGTTCGGCGCGGGCAAGGGCGACGCGCTGAAGGGGTGGATGGAGGACGGGCGGGAGAAGTACGCGCTCGCGTACGAGAAGTTCATCTGCACGAACGCGGGGAGCCTGGGCTACTACGCGCCCTGGCGGCTGGCGCCCACGCTGCGCTTCAAACCGTGGCAGACGCTCTACAAACAGCTGGATTCGTTCTTCCACGACGACCGGATGACGTACGCGCTGGCGTACCCGTCCAAGTACCTGGGGCTGCACCCGACGACGTGCTCGTCGGTGTTCAGCGTGATTCCCTTCATCGAGCTGGCCTTCGGCGTCTGGCACGTGCAGGGCGGCTTCCGGGCCCTGGCGCGCGGGATGATGAAGTGTGCCCAGGACCTGGGCGCAACCTTCCGCATGGGCACGCCGGTGGAGCGCGTGCTGACGGAGGCCGGCCGCGCGGTGGGCGTGAAGCTGGAGGGGGGCGAGGTGCTGCACGCGGACGCGGTGGTGGTGAACGCGGACCTGGCGTACGCGGCGCAGAAACTCCTGGCGCCGGAGGCGCGTGAAGGCGGAAGGCTGACGGACGCGGCGCTGGAGCGGGCGAAGTATTCGTGCAGCACGTTCATGGCGTACTACGGGCTGGACACGACGTACGCGGACCTGCCGCACCACCTCATCTACCTGTCGGAGAGCGCGCGGCGCACGGACCGGGACGCGCTGGAGGACCGGTCGGTGGACGTGGACGACCCGCCCTTCTACGTGTGCAACCCGGGCGCGTCGGACGCGACGGGGGCGCCCAAGGGGCACTCGACGTTGTACGTGCTCGTGCCCACGCCGAACACGGCGCGGCCGGTGGACTGGGCGAAGACGGAGGCGACGCTGCGCGAGCGCATCCCGAAGATGCTGGAGAAGGTGGGCATCCAGGGCCTGCGCGAGCACGTGAAGGCGGAGCGCTACTTCACGGCGGAGACATGGCGGGACGACTTCCATGTGTTCCGGGGCGCGGTGTTCAACCTGTCGCACACGTGGCTGCAACTGGGCCCGCTCAGGCCCCGCGTGAAGAACGCGCAGGTGGAGGGCCTGTACTTCGTGGGCGGCGGCACGCACCCGGGCAGCGGGTTGCTCACCATCATGGAGAGCGCGAACATCGCGGCGGACTACCTCACGCGCGAGGCGGGCAAGGGCGCGCTGCCGGGCTGGCCGTACGTGCCGCCGCTGGAGGATGACGCGAAGGAAGCGAAGCCGGCGCCCCAGGCCCTCGCGGGCTGAGGCGCCGGGTGTTTGTCTGTCTTTGTTCCGGAAGCCCCGGTGTGCGTCAGGCGGCGCCGGGGCGGCAGCTGACTTCGACGAGGATGCCGCCGGGGGCACGGCAGTAGACGAGGGTGCCCCGGTTGTTGCGGATGACGTCGGAGACCTCCAGCCCGTCGGCCTTCACGCGCTCCTGGAAGGCGAGCACGGGGGCTTCGGAGTCCTGGAGGAAGCCGACGTGGAAGTCCTCGGGGAAGGTGTCCGTGTCGCGCTTGCGGCGTTGGAGGATGAGCACGAAGCCGTCCGGGCCGGAGAGCATGGCGATGGCGGGCGAGTCGTGGTTCTTCGCGTGCGACGTGAAGTCGCAGTAGCGCGTGAAGAAGCGGGCGGTGGCCTGGACGTCGGGGACCTGCAGGTCGAGGTGATTCAGTTTCATGGCGAGCCTCGCGAAGGCACACGTGTGCCGTCAGAGGGCCGAGGGTTCTTCCTCCCGAGGGAGGTCGAACAAGTGCTTCCACCATGGAAGTGACCGGGGCTCACCGAACCGGTCCGCCGTTTTTCGACCGACGCGAAATCTAGGAGCGGTCCCCGGCGCGCCGCAAGGGCCCTGAGTTCAGAGTGCCTGGAGGAAGACGCGGAGCGGGTCGAAGGCTGGGTGTTTCAAGTCGAAGACTTGAGGGTCCTCCAGGGCTTGATGCAGTCGCATGGGCTTCGAGAGCATGGCGAGGTACGCATCGAGCCAGCCCTTCATGCCGCGTGCCACGGTGGTGTGGGGCTGGCCCGCGCAGGCAACCAATGCATTCACGCAGGAGGCCAACGAGGGGTTGCACACGGCCTGTTTGCAGAGCCCATCGATGCTGCCGGTTTGCTGTCCATCGGGAGAAATGAAGACGCCCACTTTGGGCGCTGCGCCTGGAACGAAAGCGCCGTGCACGAAGGGCAGGGTGACTTTCAGCGCATCCCTCGTTTCTTGGACGAGCTTTGTGGTTTCGGTCGGGCTGTCTTCCATGTCGAGCAGGACGCCGACACTGCGTGCATAAGAAAAGCTGGGGTCCCGCGTTGCGAGCTTCGCCAGATTCGGAAGATCCGCACGCCCACTTGCCTTCCAGCAGACCAAGCCGGACCAGACCGAGGGACCCGCGACGGCCTCACAGAGTTTCTGCTCGTCGCCGCCTTCAACCAGCAGCAAGCCGAATGGTTTCGTAGGGAATGGGGGCGGGGACTTGGACGGACGACTCATCCACGGATCTCCACGCCCATCCGCTCCGCAGCGTCGACAAGATCGCGGTCATAAACGACAGCTTTTGTTTCGTGTTCCTGCTTGTCGAGACGGATGACCCGAAGCCCGTTGTCATCCTGGGTCTTGAAGATGCGCGAGGCTGCCTGAACACACTCCTCGGAGTGGGTCGTGGCGAACAATTGGACGTTTCGTTCTTTTGTTGCGCGTGCAATCCACGCCCAAAGTGGATCCAGTACGCTGTGGTGAAGACCGTTCTCGATCTCATCAATGTAAAGCGGGGCATTCTCTATGGCTGCGAGTGAGACGGCAAACTCAAAGTAGCGTTTCATTCCCTCTCCCATCATCAGGAGAGGCACCAGCCCTTCTCCCTGCATTCGCAAGAAAACACTCACGCGATTGCCGGTAGGTGCCAGTAACTCAATTCCGGAAATCTGATCGCTGACAAAACGAAGAAGTTTTGTCACCACATCATCTCGGCCTTTCTGCTTGAGTTTTGAAAACTCTCGAATATCGATTGTGCTGATTGTCGGACTAGGCTCAATCCAAAGCCCACCTTTGAGATCAGGGAGCATGACAGGAGGGAATTGGACTCCTTGCGTTCCTCCTCTGGTAAGAGTTGGTAAGGTCCTTTTTCCTCGATTGACCTCGCACGTCAGTGTCCATGACGATGCTGGACCAGCGATATTTCCAATGTCTTCTGTCGTTGCAGGCGGATTCGAGTGTGTTTGCTTGACGGAGAATCGGACGCGAGGCGCATGGGTAGACGTGCTTTCGATTTGGAATCCACGTTTTGAATCCATCTGTCGAAAGACCGGCAACCAGAATTCCTCGAAGTCTTGTATGTTGGTTCCTGAGTCTCGATGCTTCTGCCTGGATGCAAGGCAGACGACGGAGTCTTCTGGTGACCACGCCATTTGCAGCGCCTCAAGCAGCGCCGTCTTCCCGCTGTCGTTCCTTCCGATGATCAGGTTCACGCGCCCCAGTCCCTCGACCTGGAGTCGCTCGATGCCTCGGAAGTTCTCGACCGTGATGGAGGTCAGCATGCCGGCCTTTTACCAGACCTCGGCCGGTCCAGAGGCACGCAAGGCGGCCCTGCCTACGACCCAGGCCGGAACCGCCGACTCCCCAACTACGACACGTACCGGGTCGCCAGCTGCGACACCTGTCCCGTGGCCCGCTCCACCGCGGTCGCCGCTTCCTGCGTGGTGCCCAACTGGCGCAGCGTGGCGGCCATCAGCTCGTCCATCTCGCTCACCGCGCTGAAGAGCTGATCCACGCCCGCGTGCTGCTGGGCCACGGCCTCGGCGATCTGCCGCACCGCGGACGCGGACTCCTGGGACAGGGAGATGAGCTCGCGCAGCCGCTCGCCGCTCTTGCGCAGCGGCACCAGCGCGGCCTCCACGCCCTGGGCGCTCTGGTCCGCCGTCGCCACCGCCTCGCCCGTGGCCGTCTCCATGCCCTCCAAGAGCCCGCGCACCTGGCCCGTCGCCTTGATGGACTGGTCCGCCAGCTCGCGCATCTGCCGCGCCACCACCGCGAAGCCCCGGCCCTGTTCGCCCGCGCGGCTCGCTTCGATGGCCGCGTTGATGGCCAGCATGTGCGACTGGTCCCCCAGCGACTTCACCACCTCCGACACCCGGCCCACCTCGCGCGCCCGCATGCCCAGGTCGCTCACCTGCTGGTGCAGGCCGTTCGTGAGGGCCAGGATGTCCGCGAGCCCCTTCTCCGTGCCCGCCAGCGACTCCTCGCCCAGCCGGCCCATCGCCGCGGCGCGCTCCGCCACCTCCAGGATGTTCCCCGCGCGGCTGGCCGCGAGCTTCGACGTCTGCTGGATCTCCTGCGCCGTGGTGCGCGCCTGATGGATGGCCACCGCCTGACGCGACATCGTGCGGTTCTGCTGGTCGCTCGCCTCGGTGAGCCGCGTGCCCGCCTGCGCCAGGTGCCCCGCGGAGGAGCGCAGCGACCGGGGCAGCTCCTGCAGCTGTTCGTAGAGCAGCCACGTGCGCGCGGACAGGTCGCCCAGCTCGTCCGTGGACACCCACTGCGGCGGCGACGCGCGGCCCTCCACCAGGGCATCCAGGGACGCGCCAATCGCCTTCGCCCCCTGCGCCAGCCGGCGCGCCGCCCAGGCCGCGGTGAAGATGGCGCCCAGCGCCGCGAACCCGCCCAGCAGCGCCACCGGCGTCGTCAGGTCGTCCTGCAACGGCACGATGCGCGCACGCACCCGCGCCGCGCCCCGGTAGTCGCCCGACAGCTCCAGGTCGTCCGCGAGCCCGGAGAGGTTCTTCTCCAGCCGCAGCTGCAACGTGGCGATGCTGGTGATGCAGGTGATGAGCAGCGCGGACACGACGATGGCGGGCAGGAACCAGCTCTGCCGGGGCAGGAACAGCCCCTCACCGGCGGGCCGCTCGTGCGGCGCGCGGCGGAACGCCTCCAGCGTCACCGCCGCCAGCGTCCGCTCATAGAGCATGTACATGAGCGGCGCGCTGAAGAGGCCCGCGCTCATCGCCACCGCCACGCCCACCAGGATGACGCGCGGCGGCCGGTCCAGCGCCAGACCGATGGCGCCGTTGAAGAAGATGCCGCCCAGGAACCAGCCCGCCTGCGCCTCCACGAACGTCAGGATGCCCGGCAGTCGCAACAGCCGGCGCAGCCGCTGCGGCGCGTTGCCCGGTTCCTCATGCAGCGCGTGCCGCAACAGCGCACCCACCGCGCCAATGGGCACCACCAGCGCCAGCCCCCCAATGACGATGGGCGTGACGACCCCGAGCACGAAGCCCATCGCGCTCGAGTCCACGTCCAGCAACTGCATGTCGACGTAGATGGCGGGCGCCACCGCCACCGTCACGACGAGCGTTCGCAGCATCAGCAGCTTGAAGAGCAGCGCGCTCGCGGTCGGGGTCGTGGGCTGATTCATCGGGGGGATGATCCGGAGGAACCAGCAGCCTGAGGGGGAAGCACGGGGTCGTCAATGACACTGCTTCTTCTTGTGCCAGGGACTCCCGGGTCTTCGGGGAACGCAGGGACGCAACGGGTAGGCCGAGCGGGGAGGGTGTCGGTTCGTCGCCATTCAGGGTGTCGGAGGGCAGCCAGGCGTCCAGGCCATCGTCGCCTGCCGGCCGCGTGCGACATGCACACGTTCTCTCCACCAACGATTCACACAACGACGTCAGGAGGACGCCATGGGTGAGTGGACCGACAAGGCCAAGGGCAAGGTGAAGGAGACCGTGGGTGTCGCGACCGGTGACCGTTCCCTGGAGGCCGAGGGCAAGGCCGACACGATCAAGGGCAAGGTGAAGGGCGTGGTGGAGGATGTGAAGCACGCCATCAAGGACAAGGTGGATGAGCGCGAGGAAGTGCGTCGCGGTGACGCGGATCCGTATCAGCGCTAGGTGCCAGGTCCTCGCGGGGGCGGAAGTCTGAAGCCGCGACCGTGAGGGAAGTCCGCCGTGAAACCGTTCGGGCCGCGGAAGCCAGGGGCTTCACCGCGGCCCGAGCTGTTTCTGGCGTGAACGGCTTCTTCAGTTCCGCATCTTCTCGCAGGGACACGCCACTTCGAGAAAGGTGGTGGACTTGCCGCTGACCATCACCCAGAGGCAGCGCAGCACACAGGCTGTGCCGAACTCCCGGTAGATGAGCCCCAGGTTGGCAACCACCTCTCGTCCCGTGATGACCCCGCGCATGTCCCGCTCCCTTGCGTCCTGCCGTCCGACCCGCCGCCCATGGCAAGGCGTCTTGCCGAGCGGATGTCTTTGCAAAGGGCCGGCCGTGGGCCGAGACGCACCTCTCAAGGACACTGTCCATGACTGGACGTTCCAAGGCGCTGGATTCTCGACCCTGGTCGCACGCCTGCCCGCGTCACGGTGCACGAAACGGAGCGGCGGCCTGAAAACGTTACAGCGGGCAGCGTCGGGCGGCTGACGCGCGGCTCGTTCCCGTGCCTGGGACAGCCGGGCACGGGTGCCCTGGCGCCTGGCCGCAGGAGTGGCGTCCCTGCGATACAGGTGGCACATCCGCCGCCCGGCCTGAATGTATGTCCATGAGGGCTTCGCGTGAGGCGCGGCCCGTGACGCCGTGCGCAGCCGACGTCCCGTCCGAGCGCGTGAGTGGAGTGCCGCCCCGCCCCGGACGTCCGCGCCGCGAGGTCGTGGAAGGAGGTGCCGAGATGAGACCGCTTGTGTCTTCCCGAAGGGGTCTGCCCTTGCTGCCGGAGGGCCTGCCCCGGCCCCTGCGGGGGTTGAAGCGGGTGGTGGTGGGGACGGACTTCTCCCTTCAGTCGGAGTTCGCGCTGGCCCGCGCGCTGCGGCTTCCGCTGGCGCAGGGAGCGGCCGTCAGCGTGCTGCACGTGAGCCCTCCGTTGGATGGCCATGACAGCCCCGACGGCACGGTGGCCGGGGAGCGCTGTCTGCGCCGGTCGGTGTCGTCGGCCTGTCGTCGGTTGCGACAGCGGCCGGACGTGGACGTGCGCGAGGAGCTGCGCGTCGGGGATGCGCCGCACGTGGCGACGGAGCTGGTGAAGGACCAGGGCGCGGAGGTGCTGGTGGTGGGCCGGCCGCGCTCGAAGTACCCGGCGGTGCCGCTGGCCGACACGTCCATGGTGATGCGGCTGGTGCGCGAGGTGGACGCCTCCGTGCTGGTGGTGGTGGCGCACCCGGGCCGCGTGTATCACCGGCCCCTCGTCGCGGTGAGCTTCTCGCGCGAGTCGCGGCGGGCGCTGGAGCTGACGATGCGCCTGTGCCCGGCCTCGATGCCCATCGAGGTGTTGCACGTGGTGGACACGTGCGAGGAGGAGGCCGCCCTGCGACGCCAGGACGCGCCGCTGGAGCAGTGGCTGCGGTTGCGGCAGGAGCGTGAGAACACGGCGAGGATGGCGCTCTGGCGCTTCCTGGCGCCCTACCGGGAGACGGGCCGCGAGTTGAGCATCCGCGTGCGCACCGGCGATCCGCAGGAGGGCATCCTGGCGGAGGCCCTCGAGCGCGACTCCGACCTGCTGACCCTGGGCATGTCCTCCGCGCAGCCGGGCTCGGCGCTGACGGAAGGGGTGTTGGGGAACGCTCGCTGCGACGTGCTCATCTCGAGGCATGTCGCCCCGTCCGCCACCCTGCCGGACGGCGAGCCCGGCTGCGCGGAGGACATGCCCAGGGTCAGCAGGTCGG
>NZ_RAWD01000345.1:0-9566 GCF_003612065.1 Corallococcus sp. CA047B | reverse complement strand
GGGCTGGGGTTGGCGTGGGTGGTGTCACGGAATTTGAGCGCGATCGCGTTCGTGGGCGGCTTCTTCGGCGTCTACTTCGCGCTGCAGTGGATCGAAGTCAGCTACGTGATGGCCGCGTCGAAAGACCCGGCGGGCGGAGACGAGTGATGCGCAAGGCAATGGTGCTGTTCGCCTGTCTGTTCGCGGGTAGCGTGTGGGCCTCCGACCAGGCCGGTGAGCACGGCTACGCGAACGAGGACAAGGACGCCGAGGGCGAGGACGTCGCCGGCTACATCCTGCATCACGTGTCCGACTCGAATGAGTACGAGTTCGAGATCCCGCTGAGCAACAACCACATCCCCATCCACCTGCCGCGCATCTTCATCCCCCTGCACGAGGGCGCCTGCGCGCCGGTGGCGGACCCGCACGGTGGCCACGGCGAGGTGTACCCGGGCCTGGGCGCCGGCTGCGTGGACCTCTCCATCACCAAGCACACGGTGATGATGTGGCTGGCGGCGCTCATCCTCATCGGCTCGCTGCTCATCTGGAGCAACCGCGACAAGACGAAGCTCGTCCCGCGCGGCACCGCGGCGAACCTCTTCGAGATGCTGGTCCTCTTCGTGCGCGACGAGCTGGCCATCAAGAACATCGGCAAGGAGGAGGGCCCCCGCTACGTGCCCTATCTCCTGACCGCGTTCTTCTTCATCCTCTTCATGAACCTGCTGGGCCTGTTCCCCTGGATGGCGTCCGCCACGGGCAACATCGCCGTCACGTGCGGCCTGGCGCTGTGCACCTTCTTCGTCACCCAGGTGGCGGGCATCCGCGCCGCCGGCGTCGGCGGCTACCTGAAGCACCTGACGGGCGGCGTGGCCCCCTGGCTGTGGCCCATCATGATTCCGGTGGAGTTCCTGGGCCTGTTCACCAAGCCCTTCGCCCTCACCATCCGACTCTTCGCCAACATGCTGGCGGGCCACATCGTCATCTTCTTCCTGCTGGGCCTCATCTTCATGCTCCGCAACCCCGCGGTGGCGCTGGTGAGCGTGCCGTTCGCCTTCGGCATCTACCTGCTGGAGCTGTTCGTGGCCTTCGTGCAGGCGTACGTGTTCACCATGCTGTCCGCGCTCTTCATCGGCATGAGCGTGGCCATGGGCCACCACCACGACGACCACGGCCACGCGGAAGGTGGCGCCAGCCACGACCACGGCAAGGCGCATCACATTTGAGCCGGGGGAGTTTCCTGGCCTGACTGGACGGGGCGCCTGGAGCACGGCGCGCCCCGGTTGAAGACCCGGCGGTTCGAAAGGCCGTCGGAGGTAGTCCTAAAGGGATTTCACGACCCCCCCACAAGCGGGTCCTGCCTCACCTGAAAGTACGTGTTCCCATGACCAACATCGCTCTTGCCTTCCTCGCCGCCGGTATCGGCGCGGGTCTCTCCATCATCGGCGCCGCGCTCGGCATCGGTAAGCTGGCGGCCGCCGCCATGGACGCCACGGGCCGTCAGCCGGCCGCGGGCGGCGACATCCGCACCACGATGATCATCGCCGCGGCGCTCATCGAAGGCGCCACGCTGTTCGCGCTGGTTGTCTGCATCCTGCTCGCCATCAAGGTCTGAGTCGGGTTGGCTTCACCTGGGAGCCGGCGCCTTCGTGAGGAGCGCGCCGGCCTCCTGGCAGCAGTGGCAGTGCCTGTCTCACCTGTTGTCTCCCGCTTTCCTTTTCGCCGCTCGCATCCCGGGACCCGCCATGTTCCTGCCCTCTGTTCTCGCCGCCAGCAGCTTCGTGGAGGTCCGTCCGGGCCTCATCTTCTGGACCATCGTCACCTTCGTCCTCGTCATGCTGGTGCTGCGCGCGAAGGCGTGGGGCCCCATCCTGTCGCTCGTGGAGGAGCGCGAGAAGCAGATCTCCAACGCCATCGAGAGCGCGAAGCGTGAGCGCGCCGAGGCGGAGAAGCTGCTGGCCGACCAGAAGACGGCCATCGCGGAGGCCCGTCGCGAGGCGGCGGAGATGATGCGCCGCAACACCGCGGAGATGGAGAAGTTCCGCGACGAGCTGATGGCCAAGAGCCGCAAGGAGGCGGAGGAGCTGAAGCTGAGCGCCCGCCGCGAAATCGACGACCAGAAGGCCAAGGCCATCGCGGAAGTGCGCGCCATGGCGGTGGACCTGGCGATGGACGTGGCCTCCAAGCTCATCAACGAGCGCATGGACGACTCCAAGCACCGCCAGCTGGCCGAGCAGTTCGTTCAGGGCCTGCCGGGTGCGACGAGCGCCACGGCGACCCGTCGCTCGGCGTAAGGCCGGGAAGTCTCTCGCCGCGCCCGTCTGTTCCAGGAATCCATCATGGCTCTCTCCATCGGCATCGTCGGTCTGCCCAACGTGGGCAAGTCCACCCTGTTCAACGCCGTGTCCTCCGCGGCGAGCGCGCAGGCCGCGAACTACCCGTTCTGCACGATTGAGCCGAACGTGGGCGTGGTGCCGGTGCCGGACGACCGCCTGGACCAGCTGACGGCGCTCATCAAGCCGCTGAAGAAGATCCCCACGTCGCTGGAGCTCGTGGACATCGCGGGCCTGGTGCGCGGCGCTTCCAAGGGTGAGGGCCTGGGCAACCAGTTCCTGGCGAACATCCGCCAGGTGGACGCGGTGCTCCACGTGCTGCGCTGCTTCGAGGACGACAACGTCACCCACGTCGAGGGCGGCGTGGATCCGGTGCGGGACCGGGACGTGGTCGACACGGAGCTGTGCCTCAAGGACCTGGAGACGGTGGAGAAGCGCCGCGACCGCTCGCTGAAGAACACCAAGCTGGGCGGCAAGGCGGCCGAAGAGGCCAAGGCCGAAGTGGCGGTGTTGGAGCGGGTGATGGCGGCCCTGGACAACGGCGTCACGGTGCGCGCGCAGAAGCTGAGCGAGGAGGAGCACGCGCCCCTCCAGGACCTGTTCCTGCTGACGGACAAGCCCGTGCTGTACGTGGCGAACATCAGCGAGGGCCAGATTGGCAAGGAAGACAGCGACCCGCGCGTGAAGGCGGTGCGCGACATGGCCGCCAAGGAAGGCGCGGGCGTGGTGGTGCTGGCGGCGGCGCTGGAGTCGGAGATCCAGCAGCTCCCCGAGTCCGACCGCGCTGGCTTCCTGGAGAGCAACGGCCTGACGGAGCCCGGCCTGCACAAGGTGGTGCGCGAGGGCTACAAGCTGCTGGGCCTGTGGACGTACTTCACGGTGGGCGAGCAGGAGTGCCGCGCGTGGACCATCCACAAGGGCTTCAAGGCGCCGCAGGCGGCGGGCGTCATCCACTCGGACTTCGAGCGCGGCTTCATCAAGGCGGAGGTCATGCGCTGGGAGGACCTGGTGAAGCTGGGCAGCGAGGCGGCGGTGAAGGAGAAGGGCCTGCTGCGCGTGGAAGGCAAGGAGTACACCGTGCAGGACGGTGACTGCATGCACTTCCGCTTCAACGTCTGACGCGCGGGTCCTTCACTCCGCCGTGACGTGCGGGCGCCGCCTTCCACTTCGGAAGGGGCGCCCGTTTCGTTTCAGCGCGGGCCGCTCAGCCAGGTGGAGACCCAGAGGCCCACGGCGAGCAGGGCCAGCACGGTGGAGAGGATGGCGGAGCGCTTCGCGCGGCCCTGGGGGTCCGGGTTGTTCTTCGCGTAGCGCCACACGCCGCCCACGCGCAGCACGAGGAAGAGGGCGAGGAGCACGGGGCCCACGACCTGCCAGCCCTCGGGGCGCTTGAGGACGACGATCCAGGAGGCGATGAAGGCCACGTTGCCGAGCAGCAACACGGCGGGATAGGGCAGGGAAGGGCGGCGTTCGCTCACGGGGCGGCAGTGTGCGCATCCCCGGGCGTGGCTCCAACCGAAACCTGCGCGGCGTGCACGGCAGGTGACACCGGTGCCGGTGGCCTCACGCGGGTTTCGGGGGAGTCTCCACGTAGCGTGCTCGGGGACGGAGCAGGTGGCCCTGTTCGCGCTGCTCCAGGATGTGCGCCACCCAGCCCGCCGTGCGGCCCAGGCTGAACAACACGGTGCCCGCGCCCGGTGGCAGGCCCAGGGCGTCCGCGAGCATCACCAGTCCGATGTCCATTGATGGAGGGGGATGTCCGGCGTCGCGCATGGTGTCGATGACAGCGCGAGCAATGCGCACCCGGAGGGATTCGGGCCTCACGCTCAACGCGGCCTCCACCAGCGGCGGCGTGCGCGGGTCGCCGTGCGTGTAGAGGCGATGGCCAAAGCCTGTCACCGCTTCGCCTCGGCGCAGGCGGCCGTGGATCACCTGGGCGGCGCGTTCGGGGCGGCCCACTTCCGTGAGCAGGGCTTCCACGCGGTCGCACGCGCCGCCGTGCTTGTGGCCGGAGACGGCCGCCAGCGCCGCGCTCATGCACGCGTACAGGTCCGCCCCCGCGGAGGCCGTCACCCTGGCGGCGAAGGTGGATGTGTTCAGTTCGTGGTCCGCGCAGAGAATCAGCGCGCGGTTGATCAGCTCCGGCGCGCGCTTCACCTTCGTGTCCCAGGCCGTGGCCAGCGACTCCGCCACCGTGTCTGTCTTCAACGCCCGGGACACGCGCCCCGGTGCCTGCGCCACGCAGACCCAGGCGCCCAGGTGACGGATGAGGCGACGGGCCCGTGCCTGTTCCTGCTCCGTGGGCGCGGCGAAGCGGCCCTCGTCGCTCGCGGCCAGCAGCGGCACCAGCGCGGCCAGGGCCGACACCGGTGGGGTTCCTCGCGGCAGCAGCGCCGCGAGCGCGGCGGGGGACAGCAATGACAGTTCTTTCGGTTGAGAACCCGTGGGGGATGGCTCCGACAACGGCCACCGCGTGGACACGGACGGCAGGTGCCCCGTCCACAGCAGCTCCGCCACGTCCTCGAAGCGGTGCCCTCCGGTGGCCAGCGCCACCGCGTCGTGGCCCCGGTACTGAAGCCCCTCCTCGCCAATCCTTGACACCGACGAGTCGATGACCGGCTCGCCCCAGCGCAGGGCCCCTGATGCCACGGCCGCGTGTCCCGCTCTCGCGTCGTGGCGCGTCTTCAGGCGATCCACGTCCGCGCGCAGGTAGCGGTTCTCCTTGGTGCCCTTCTCCGGCACGCACCGGATGAGCCCCCGGCTCACGTACGTGTAGAGCGTCGCCCGCTTCACCCCCAGCAGGGCCGCTGCCTCGTCCGCGCGCAGAAGCTCCTCCTCAGGTGGATGGTCGAATCGAGATTGAGAACGACCCCCGCTGCGACGCACCATGGTTCACGTGCCTCCCGGAAGTGGAGTCTCGACTCGACTGGATATCCTGTCGAGTCGAACCCTTCCCGACGGAGGCCTTCAAGCGGGGAGCGACCATGCCAGTGGACTTCGGACGCACGTCGTCGGACTACGCGAAATACCGGGCGGGGTTCCCGGATGCCTTCTTCACCCGGTTGGAAAAGGACGGCGTGTCGCGCCCCGGTCTGCGCGCCCTGGACCTGGGCACCGGCACGGGCACCATCGCCCGGGGACTGGCCCGGCGTGGCATGGACGTCACCGCGCTGGATGTGTCCGCGCCGCAGTTGGACGCCGCCCGGCAGCTCGCCCGCGACGAGGGCCTCACGGTGGACTTCCGTGTCGGCAGTGCGGAGGAGACGGGCCTGCCGTCGGGGTCCTTCGACCGCGTGTTCGCTGGCCAGTGCTGGCATTGGTTCAAGCGGGATGTCGCCGCGCGCGAGGTGCTCCGGCTGCTGCGGCCCGGCGGGCAGTTGATCATCGCCTGCTTCGACTGGCTGTCCTTGCCCGGCAACGTGGTGGAAGCCACCGAGGCCCTGATGGAAGGCTTCAGTCCCCGGGACCACCTGAACATCGACCGCTTCGGCCATGGCGTGGGTGTCTATCCGGAGTGGTTCCGCGACGTGTCCCTCGCGGGCTTCCAGTCCGTGACGTCCTTCACCTTCGATTCCCCCACGCCGTACACCCACGTGGGCTGGCGCGGACGCATTCGCGCCAACGCTCGGATTGGCGCCCTGCTTCCGCCGGCAGAGGTGGCCCGCTTCGACGCCGCGTTGGGTGCGCTCCTCGCCGAACGCTTCCCCGTGGATCCGCTGTCCGTTCCCCACCGTGTGTTCGCGCTCGTCGCCGAGCGCCCCTGAAGTCTGGAGTCCCGCCATGTCCTCATCGCATCTCGTGCATGAAGAAGACGTTCCCTGGACCGAGGTCGCCCACGGCACCCGCGTGGCGCTCAAGCGCAAGCAACTGGGCGCCGCCGCGCACGGGCGCAAGCTGGGGTGCAGCCTGGTGGAGCTGCCTCTGGGCCGCCGCTCGTGGCCGATGCACTACCACCTGGCCAACGAGGAGGCGCTCTACTTCCTGTCCGGCGCGGGCACGCTGCGCCTGGGGTCGGAAGAGGTGCCCGTGCGCGAAGGGGACTACGTCGCGCTGCCTCCGGGCGCTGGCACCGCGCACCAGCTCATCAACAGTGGGGCGGAGCCGCTGCGCTACCTGTGCTTCTCCACCATGGAGGAGCCGGACGTGCTCGTGTATCCGGACTCGAAGAAGGTGGGGGTGATGGCGGGCGCGGCTCCGGGCGGCGACAAGGCTTCGCGCACGCTTCATGTGAATCTGCCCCTGGCCGCGGCGGTGGATTACTGGGACGGCGAAGAGCCCTGATTGATAGGGTTCTCGGCCCATGGCCTCCCTGCTGGATGCGCTTGAACGCGAGCGACTGCTCAAGGACTCCGCCGCCGCTTCCGGGCAGGTGCCGCCGGGCGAGCCTCCCCATGTGTCGCTGCTGCGCCTGTGCGAGGCGGGGCTGCTCGTGGGCGGGCTCACCGTGGGATACGGCGTCCGTCCGGATGAGCTGGTGGGCTCGCTCACCGCGGCCATGGGTGGGGCGGCCCGGCGGCTGAAGATCGTGGACGTGCGCGAGCGCCCCGCGCTGGAACTGCACGTCGCGGCCGGGGACGTCACCGAGCGGTGGGAGGTGGAGGACGTGCCCGCGCTCGTGCACAACCTCAACGACCTCTACCGCGACGCGGCGGATGTGCGCGCGGTGGCCGTGCTGGGGGAATGGGAGGACTCCCTCCAGCTGCTGTGCGTGGAGCGCCATGCCCTGGGCCGGCTCTTGCGGCAGCCCTTCTTCGCGCCCGTCAATGCCCGCGCGCTCGCGGACCTGGTGGCTCCGCGCTGACGTGGGCTGGGGTGGGCCTCTCTCGACCGCGGACGCCCGCTGGGGCACCATGGGGGCATGCGGATCACCCTGGCCCTCATCGTTGGATTGCTCCTGGCGCAGGTCGCGCGCGCGGAGCCGGACTCCTTTGGACTGGGCACCGGTCGCGATGGCGCGCTGAGCGTCGTCGCGGGCAGGTCGGTCGTCACCGGTTCCGCCGTGCCCCTGCGGGTGGCCGCCACCGCGCGCGGGTCCGACGTGGCGGTGTCCGCCGGCACCGTGCTCGCGGCCGGCGACCTGGTGATGATCCACCACACCGGGGGCCTGTTGCCGCTGCCCACTCCCGGCGACGCGAAGGCCGTGGTGCTTCCCACGTCCGGCCCCGGCCGCTTCGAATTGGCGCGCGTGGCATCCGTGGACGCGGCGGCCGGCGTGCTCAAGCTGACCCAGCCGCTGCGCTTCTCCTATCCCGTGGCACGCACCCAGGTGTTGCGCGTGGGCGAGTTCACCGACGTGAACATCGAGGCCGGTGCGCGGCTCTCCGTGACGCCCTGGGACGGACGGTCCGGCGGCATCCTCGCGATGCTGGTGTCCGGCACGGTCACCAACGAAGGCCGCATCGACGCGGACGGCGCCGGGTACCTGGGCGGCGACTATCAGGCCCACGCCGGCCTCAAGGGGTGCACGGGCCTGGACCTGTCCCCGGCCCAGGGCGGCTCCGCGCGCGGCGAGGGCGTGGCGGGGACGACGTCCGGGAACAAGAGCGCCACGGGCCGTGGCAACCTGGCCAATGGCGGCGGTGGTGGCAACTGCGCCCAGGCGGGCGGTGGCGGCGGGGGCCATGGCGGCATCGGTGGCAATGGCGGCCGGTCCTCCGTCTCGGATGGGGCGCGGGTCGAGGGCGGTCTGGGCGGCGCGCCGCTGAGCTATTCCATGCTCGAGCGCTTCGTGTTCGGCGGCGGTGGTGGCGCGGGCGAGGGCACCGGCACTGACGGCACCAGCGGCGCGCAGGGCGGAGGCGGGGTGTTCATCCGGGCCCTCGCGTTCGAGGGCAAGGGCGTCTTCAGCGCTTCGGGCGTCTCGGCCAATGTCGCGGGAACTGACGGCGCGGGCGGTGGTGGCGCGGGCGGCCCCTCCGTCGGCGTGTGGTGCGGTCCGGACGCGGGCCTCACCCTGGAGGACACCAACAGTGTCGTCCCCGGCAATGGGGGCAACGGCGGCACGAGCACCGGCAACCCAGGGACGCCCGGCGCCCAGAGTCAGTCCATCGATTGCGTCATCGTCGACGCCGGAACGCCCTGACGCATCCGCACCGCCCGCTGCCCAACAGCAGCGGGCGTGAAAGCGCGACCCCAGGGCGAGTGCTTGTCCGCTCGCCCTGCGTGCTCCCGGCCTCTACTTCGCTTCCCGGGATTCCACCTGTTACGCTCCCCCGTGGTGGAGATGTCTTCCGAGCTGATCTGCGAAACCTGTGGCTTCACCGTCCCGTCCGACACGGCGGTGTGCCCTCGCGATGGCACTGTCGTGCTGTCGTCGTTCCAACCGACTCCGCCGGAACCGAAGGTCATCGTGGAGCACCAGGGCAGCGAAGCCACCGCCATCACCGACCCCCTCATTGGCCTGAAGCTGGGCGAGTACGAGCTGCGCTCCCGCATTGGCGTGGGTGGCATGGGGCTCGTGTACGACGGCATCCAGCCACTCATCGGAAAGCGCGTCGCGGTGAAGGTGCTGCGCCCGGAGCTGGCGCACTCCTCCGAACAGGTGGCCCGCCTCCTCGCGGAGGCCCGCGCCGTCAACGCCATCCGGCACCGCGGCATCATCGACATCTTCGGCTTCGGCCAGCTCCCCGACGGGCGTCAGTACATCGTCATGGAGTACCTGGACGGTCAGCCCCTCGACGCCATCCTCGCGGAGAAGGGCCGCATCCCCGTCGGTGAGGCGCTGGCGCTGCTCGAAGAGGTGCTCGCCGCCCTGGGCGCCGCGCACGGCGCGGGCGTGGTGCACCGCGACCTGAAGCCCAGCAACATCTTCCTGGTGCGCCAGCCGGACGGCTCGCGCTACGTGAAGCTGCTGGACTTCGGGCTCGCCAAGCGCGGCGAGGGCCCCACCGGCCGCACCGCGCAGACGCGCACCGACATGGTCGTCGGCACCCCGGAGTACATGGCGCCGGAGCAGGCCCGGGGCCAGTCCGTGGGTCCCATGACGGACCTGTACGCCATGGGCGTCGTCACCTTCGAGATCATCACTGGCCGGCTGCCCTTCATCGGCAGCTCGCCCGTGGACCTCCTGATGAAGCACGTGGAGGCGCGCCCGCCCCGGCCGTCGGAGTTCGTCTCCGACCTGCCGCCCGCCGTGGACGCCTTCATCCTGCAGATGCTCACCAAGGACCCGGAGACGCGCCCCAACTCCGCGGACGTCCTGCGCCAGCACCTGTCGCGCCTGCGCCGCACCCTCCGGGCCACCCGCACCAACCCCAC
>NZ_RAWD01000344.1:0-9592 GCF_003612065.1 Corallococcus sp. CA047B | reverse complement strand
CTTCACCACCCAGGCCAACCCCACCGTCCTCCAGCACTACGCCCCGTCGCTCCAGGGCCACCTCACGCTCCAGGTCACCGACGCCGCCGGAGGCCGCACCACCGCCACCTACCGCCTGGGCGCGCAGCAGTTCCCCGATGCCCCCGTCCAGACGGGCGGCCCCACCGACGTCGCCCAGCTTCGCGCCGGGGACAGCCACACCTGCGCCCTGCTCAACGACGGCTCCGTGCGCTGCTTCGGCAGCGGCGCGCAGGGACGGCTCGGCTACACCGGCACCGCCAACGTCGGTGACGACGAGACGCCCGCGTCCCTGGGCCCCGTGCCCCTCGCCCCCGGGGAGAAGGCCGTGCAGCTGGCCACCGGCCTGGGCCACACCTGCGCCCTGCTCTCCACCGGCCTCGTGCGCTGCTGGGGCGCCAACGCCTTCGGACAACTGGGCCTGGGCCACGTGCGCACCCTCGGTGACGACGAGCCCATCGCCAGCGTGGGCACCGTCCCCCTGGGCGGGGCCCGCGCGCTGCGCATCACCGCGGGCGACAACCACACCTGCGCCCTGCTCACCTCCGGCCGCGTGCGCTGCTGGGGCGCCAACGCGCGCGGACAACTGGGGTACGGCCACGTCCTCAACCTGGGCGACGACGAGGCCCCGCCCACCGACGACGTCCCCGTGGGCGCGCCCGTGCAGGACCTGGTCGCCGGCGGCAACCACACCTGCGCCCTGCTCTTCTCCGGCCGCATCCGCTGCTGGGGCGCCAACAGCTTCGGGCAACTGGGTTACACCCGTGACGACGATGTGGGTGACACCGAGTTGCCCTCCACCGCGGGCGACGTGGACGTGGGCGGCGCCACCGTGCAGCTCGCCCTGGGCGCCAACCACACCTGCGCGCTGCTGGACTCCGGCGCCGTGCGCTGCTGGGGCGCCAACAGCACGGGGCAGGTGGGCAACGGCAACCCCGACTACGCCACGCCCCGCACCCAGGTGGAGCTGGGCTCCGGCCTGCGCGCCGTCCAGGTGGCCGCGGGCGCCCAGCACACCTGCGCCCTGCTGGAGTCCGGCCAGCTCAAGTGCTGGGGCAACGGCGCCCGGGGCCGGCTGGGGCAGGCCAGCGTCCGCTCCCTGTCCGCGCCCCCGGCGACCGGCATCGACGTGGGCGGCGCCCCCGCCGTGTTCCTCACCGCCGGGGGGCAGCACACCTGCGCCGTGCTCGCCACCGGCCGCGCGCTGTGCTGGGGCTTCAACACCGCCGGACAACTGGGTTACGGCCACGTGCGCGCCATCGGTGACGACGAAGCGCCCGCGCTCGCCGGGAGCATCCTCCTGGTGTCGCCGTGACACCGCCACGACGCCCGGTCGCCTGCCCTCCGGCCTCACCGGGGTCGGTGCCGGAGCAGGTTGCTGGACACGGGGACCGTTACGAATCTCAGTCGGACGGAGGAATCCATCATGGCCGACAACGACAAGCGTCAGACGCCCCCGCAGCCCGCCGAGGACTTCTACGGGCGCCCGACCGGAGCGCCTCGGGACGACTCCGCCGCGCCCCGCGAGGGCCAGGGCTCCACGTCCTCCTCGCCTCGCGATGAAGAGGCGGACCGCAAGGCCCACCCGCGCCCCGACACGGACGACGATGACCGCCCCGAGCTCACCGAAGCCGACGAGAAGGGCGTCCGTCCCCGTGAGGCCGGCGACGCGGACGACCGCGACCTGACGCCCCGCGACGCCAGCGGCATGCATCCGTACGACCCTCGCGAGCGCGCTCCCGGCGCCTCGCTGGACGACATGCCGGACGGCGACGGTCCCCGCAGCGACGCGGGCACCAATCCCCTCTCCGACGTGTACCGCTACGGCCACCCGGACCGCATGCCGGACCGCGAACGCTGACCGGCGAAAGACAGACATCCTTCAAAACAACCGGGCCAGGAGCCGGGCACACCGTGCCCCGTCCTGGCCCTTGTCGCGTGCCCTGGGAGGGCCTCACCCCACGCGGCGCGGCGCGTGCTCCAGGCGGTGGGCGTCCACCCACGCCTGCGCCTGCGTCATCGTGTCCACGAAGACCGTGTCGAAGCTGGCCGCGTGCCCGGTGAGCAGCATCGCCACCGACATCGCCTTGCCCACCACCCGCTGCGACAGGTCGGAGCCCACGTACACCACCGAGCGCATCCACTCCGCGCGGACGTTGTTCGCCAGGTACTTGCGCGACTCGGCCGGCAGCTCCGAACCCGGCACCTCCGCCACCAGGTAGAACGGCCCGTGGGCCGCCATCTCCTCGTAGACGCGCAGGCACCACTTCGCATCCTGCAATCCCACCAACCCCACGTACCGCGTATGCAACGCGTCCGGCGCCAGCATCCGGATGCGATGCGCGCCGCACGTCCACTCGCGTGATTGATCCATTCGGTTCACTCCCCCCGTTCAGGCCTGCCCCCACCCTACGCCGACTCCCGCCATCCCAGGGAAGAGCCGCTCCGCGAACCTGCCCTGAAGGGCATGTCCTGCCTGTCCTTTGGATGTCAGACCCCCTGTGTACTGTGTACCCATTCCGACAGCCTTCCAGAGGGGGAATCACCGTGCCGGAAACCCGTGAAATGCCGCGAGTGTCGGTCAACAAGTTGGGCGAGTACCTCATCGCGACGCCCGCCCGCAGGAAGCGCATCATCCACGACCAGAAGCACCCGCCGGACGCGCAGTACCTGCGCTACCCGGAGGCGTCGTACGCCGTCACCGACTTCCTCTGCCGCGGCCTGGACATGAACGTGCTGCGTGAAGCGCAGCGCCGCTTCGCCTGCGCGGTGCCGACGTCGGAGTTCGAGGCGCAGCGCATGCAGTTGTGTTCAGAGGCGCTGGAGCGCTTCGCGGACCTGGTGCCGTGGCTGGATTTGGACGACGCCATCATCAGCCCGGTGGGCGCGGAGCCGCCGGTGCTGGAGATGGCCGGCGTCACCATCAGCGTGCGCCCGGAGGTGGTGGTGCAGCGGCTGGACAAGCAGGGCAACCCGCGCGTGGGGTTGATGAAGCTCTACTTCTCCAAGACGCACCCGCTGGACGAGCGGTCGGGGCAGTACATCGGCACGCTGCTGCAGCGCTTCGCGGAGCAGCACCTGTGCCGGCTGGGCCCGGCGGACCACCGGCTGATGACCGTGGTGGACGTGTTCGCGGGGTCGCTGTTCGTCGCGCCGCGCGCGCACATCCGCCGGCTGGGTGACGTGGTGCTCGCGTGCGAGGAGATCGCCGAGCGCTGGGCCGTCCACTGAAGCAGCGCCCGCCGACCGCGCCCCGTCCTCAGGGGAGCGGTCCGGCGGGAGGCAGGGCGTGGCGCTCGCGGTGCGCGTCCAGCCACTCGCGGGCCTCCTTGCGGGTCTCCAGGAAGCAGGCGTTCAGCCTGGTGCGCCCGGTGAACTGGAGCGCCACCACCAGCGCGCGCAGCACCTCGCGCTGGGAGCGCTTGCCCCCGAAGAAGACGACGGCGCGGAACCACTCCGGGCGCACGTGCTCGGCCAGGTACTTGCGCGGCGCCAGCGGCAGCGCGGTGCCATCCGTCATGGGCCCCATGGAGCTGCCCAGGTCCACCACGAGGTAGAAGGGCCCGCCCAACTGGGCGTGCAGCTCCTGGAGCACGCCCATGAGCTGGTGCACCTCCTCCTCGGAGAAGGTGCCGCGGATCGTCGCCCAGAGGACGTCGGACGACTCCAGCGACACGCGCTGTGCCCCGAAGACCCATTCCCGTAGCGCTGCCATACCCTCTCCCACGCAGAGTCTCCGAGGGTACTCAAAACCGGAGCAACGTCACCAGTCCGTGACGCCCTCTTTCCCGGGTGATGTGTCCACACGCGACCTCACGGGTCCCGCTCCCGCGCGCCGGGGGTGGCCCCGTGGGATGGGTGCGGCCGGGTCCCGTCGCGCCGTCGACACTCGCACGCGGGGTAACGGCGCCGGGTGAACGCCCTGTGTCCGGCGCGGTTTTTTCCGTGGGGGGAGGGTCTGCCGGGTGGTGAACAGAAGCCGCTATGATTGCCGGCAGGCGGCCGTGCGGACGGTCGCCGGTGGGTGCATCCCTGACCGGTTGTCGGGGCGCGCCTCCTTGCTCACTGTGAAGGGTCTCGCGCGAAGGCGCGGTGGATGGGGGCGTGGTGCTGGACTCCTTGTGGAACAAGCGCGCCGTGCTCGTGTCGGGCAAGGGCGGCGTGGGGAAGACGACGCTGTCCGCGGCCATGGCCGTGGCGGCGGCGCGCTCCGGGCGTCCGGTGCTGCTGGCGGAGCTGTCCCCGGACGAGGGCGGTCCGTCCCACCTGGCGGGCCTGGTGGGCGCGAAGGACGCCGGGGCCAAGGTGGTCCCGGTGCGGCCGAACCTGTCCTTCGTGCGCCTGTCCGCCTCCGAGGGTCACCGCCAGTTCCTGGAGGAGACGCTGCCGGCGAAGTGGCTGGCGGAGGCCGCGCTGCGCTCGCGCGCGCTCCGGCGCTTCCTGGAGGCCGGGCCCGCGCTCAAGGAGATGGGGCTGCTGTACCAGATGCTGACGCTGGTGCGGCGCACGCACCCGGATGGCCGGCCCCTGTACCCGCTGGCGGTGTTGGACCTGCCCGCCACCGGCCACGCGATGGCGCTGGCCACGCTGCCCCGAAGCCTCCTGTCGCTCATCCCGGGCGGACCCATTGGCCGCGCGATGCGCGAGGGCCTGGACCTGTTGCAGGACCCCAAGCGCACCGGCGTGGTGCTCACGACGCTGCCGGAGCCCCTGCCGGTGAGCGAGACGCTGTCGCTGGCGAAGGAGCTGAAGGACGTGGGCCTGCCCTTGTCCGTCGCGGTGCTCAACCGGCTGCCGGAGGACCCCTTCACGCCGGAGTCACTCGCGGCGCTGGGGCGTTTGTTGGAAACCCATGGGCCGCACCGGGGCCAGCGGGCGCTGGAGCGGCTTGAGCGCGCCCGGGAGGCCCGCCAGCGGCTCCAGGCGGGCACGGCCGTGCCACAATGGGGGCTGCCGGACCTGGCGCTCACCGGGCCGGCGTTGGTGGAGCGGCTGTCGGAGCTGTTGGTGCCCACACTCGAGGAGGCCGCCCATCCCGGCGGCCGGGAGGCCACACCATGAACCTGGACGCCATGCTGCGCGACAAGCGGGTCATCGTCCTGTGCGGCGCCGGAGGGGTGGGCAAGACGACGACGGCGGCGGCCCTGGGCGTGGCCGCGGCGCGCGCGGGGCGCCACGTGCTGGTGCTCACCATCGACCCGGCGCGCAGGCTGGCGGAGGCCATGGGGCTGAAGGAGAACGGCCCGGAGCCCACCACCGTGCCCCCGGAGCGGCTCTACGCGGACGGCCCCCGGGGCGAGGGCCGGCTGGACGTGTGGATGCTGGAGCCGCGCGTCGTCTTCGAGCGCATGGTGCGCAAGCTGTCCGCCACGGAGAGCGCCGCGCGCTCCATCCTGGACCACCGGCTGTACCGCTTCCTGTCGGAGCTGGTCGCGGGCGTGCAGGAGTACGCCGCCGCGGAGGCCCTGGACGGCTTCCTCACGGACGGCCACTACGACCTCATCCTCCTGGACACCCCGCCCAGCCGCCATGCGCTGGACTTCCTGGAGGCGCCGGGCCGGCTGGCGCGCTTCCTGGATGACCGGGTGATTTCGCTCTTCGGGCCCGACTCCGGCCGCACCGGCCGCCTGTGGCAGGGCGCGCAGGCGCTGGTGGGCAAGGTGCTGGATGGCGTCTTCGGCGGAGGCTTCGCGCAGGAGATGCGCACGTTCGTGGGGGCCTTCGGCGGGCTGTTCGCCGGCATCCGGCTGCACACGGAGCGGCTGCGTGCGCAGCTGGCGTCCAAGGACGCGGCCTTCCTGCTCGTCACCTCGCCGGAGGCCGCCGCGCTGCGTGAGGCCACCTTCTTCAAGGACACGCTCCAGGCGCGCGGCCTGCCCTTCGCGGGCTACGTGCTCAACCGGAGCTGGGCGCGCGAGGATGGGCTCGCCCCGGCCGCCAACCTGAAGCCCCACGCCCTCAACGCCGTGGACACCGACGCGGTGCTCGCGCTGGAGCACCTGGCGGGCGTGGAGGACGCGCGCGCGAACGCCCACCGTTCGCTGCTGGCGCGGCTGGCGGAGGGGCTGCCCCTGGGCGCCATGGCCATCGCCGCGCCGGACGCGGGCGCGGACCTGGAGGACTTCCGGGGACTGGTGCACCTGGGCGAGGCGCTCACCGTCGCCTGACGTCCGCGCTGGCACCCGGCAGGGCGGACGGGCAACCGTCGCCGCTCCCGGTCGGTTGGAGCTTTGCGCGCTTCGTGCGGCTTCCCATGTTCGTCAGGCCAGGAGGCTTGCGACGCACATGGGAACCAAGGACTACAGCAACGGCAACGGGCGGCACGACCTGGGGCGCGCGGATCGCTCCACCCCGCCCACCGACGCCATGGCCACGCACCGCTCACCGGACACGGCCCCCCCGGGCTCGCGGGAGCGCGCGGAGTCCGACGTGAGCGGGTGGAACCCCGCGCGCGATGAGGAACCGTCCGAGCGCCAGGGACGCTTCCACCGCGCCGCCGCGTGGCGCCTGGGCCAGGTGCGCACCGACGTGGATGACACCGGCACCTGGCGCGAGGACCGCGAGGGCGAGCACGGAGGCAGCGTGGGCCCGTACGGCCGCGACGACCGGGACGTGCGCGCCGCCACCGGACAGCCGCCCCGTGACCGCGAAGAGCGGAGTGTGCGCTCCGCCGGTGCTCGGGACGGACAGGACGTGCGCCCCGTGGCCATCCAGAATCCCCACGGACGCGACGACGTGCGCTCCACGACCGGACAGGGCGCCTACGGACGCGATAACCGGAGCGTGCGCCCCTCCGGGCAGGTCGCCGGCCGGGTGATGGGGGACCAGGAGCTGGAGATGCATCCCCAGCGCGCCGACTACCGCGACTGGGACCGCACCGGTTACGGCGGCGAGGAGCCGCTCCTGCGCGACCGCCGACCCCAGGTGTCCCGCGAACAACCCGCGCGCTCGACGCCGAGCCCCTCGGGCACGACCTCGCGACGCAGATGGCAGCGCGAGCCGCTCACCGCGCGCGACATCATGACCCGCGCGGTGCGCACCGCCCGCCGCGACAGCACCCTGCGCGAGGTGGCGCAGTTGATGAAGGAAGAGGACTGCGGCGTCGTGCCCATCGTGGACGCGGAAGGCCGGCTGTTGGGGCTCGTCACGGACCGGGACCTGGCGCTGCGCGCCTTCACCGGCGACCGCGCGGTGGACGGCCTGCGCGCGGCGGACGTGATGACGGAGGACATCGAGGCGGTGTTGCCGGAGGAGAACCTGCACGGCGTCATCGACCTGATGGGCCGCAGACAGGTGCGCCGCGTCCCCGTCGTGGAGCCCGACGACCGGCTCGTGGGCATCATCGCGATGGGGGACATCGCGAGCCGCGCGGATCAGGACGAGGAGTTGCAGGACGCGCTGGAGCGCATCTCCTCGCGGCGCTCGTTCTGGAGCCGGCTCCGCTAGCCGCACCCGTGAGGCGCGGCGCACGAAGCCCGCGCCTCACGCGATGGTGACGACCACCTCGGTCGTGGTCGCGGCCGTGGTGAACTTCTTCAGGTCGGACGTGGCCACCCCGTCGATGCGGGCACCCGTCTTGGTGAACGTCGACGCATGGCAGGGGCACAGCAGCCCGTCCACGCTCGACTCGAACTCCACCGGGCAGCCCTGGTGCGGACAGATGGAGTCCACCGCCGAATAGGTGCCGTCCTCCAGCTTGAAGATGAACACCGTCTTGCCGTAACCGTTGGGGTTGCCGCTCACCATGCCGCCGGTGTCCTGGAGCGCGGGGAACTGGGCGAACGTCAGCGTCAGCGTCCCGTTGACCACCGAGGGGAAGTTGTCGTCACCGGACTTGAGCGAGATGCTCAGCACCTGGGTGCCCGCGTTGTACGTGGCCACGTACGACTTCAGCGGCACCGTGGCGGGCGCGTTGGTCACCGCGCCCGTCAGGTCGAAGCGCGACAGGTGGCAGGGACACACGGCCTCCTTGCCATCGAAGCCCATGGGGCAGCCCACATGGGTGCAGGTGGCGGACAGCACCGCGTAGGTGCTGTCCGAGGGGTGCACCACCAGCAGGTTCTCCTGCCCGGAGCCGCCCGGAAAGCGCAGCGTCACCGAGCCGCCCACGCGGGACAGGTCCGGGTAGCGCTGCACCACCAGCGACACGATGCCGTCCTCACCCGGGGCGGGCACGTCCAGCAGCGGCGAGGGGTCGATGTCCGGCGCGCACGCGGGGATCCCCGCGACGGCGACGCCCGTGCCCAACAGCTTCTTGAAGAAGTCGCGACGCGACGAGCTCACGTGCCCTCCTGGAAGACGAGGTGGGGCTCCAACACCAGCTTGTCATCCACCTTCACCATCAGCAGCGTGGGGCGCTCAATCTTGTAGCCCTCCAGGCTGACTTCGAAGGTGCCGTCCGCGGTCACCTGCTTGGCGGACGTGAACTTCACCGTCATGGGGACCTCCACGTCCTTCGTCACGCCGTGGAAGGTGAGCTTGCCCTTGAGGGTCACCGGCACGGAGCCCGGGAAGGTCGCGGGGGGCTTCACGCCGGTGGCCACGGCCTTGAGCTCGATGAGCGGGAACTTCGCCGCCTCCGTGACCTCCAGCATGTGCGTGTCGCGGTTGGAGTTCTGCGAGTCGAAGTCCTTCACCTGCGCGCGCACGGCCACCTGGAGGGTGCCGTCCGGCTTCAGCACGGCCTTGCCCTCGCTGGGGGGCGCCTTGCCGGACACCTCGTGCAGCTTGTGGATGAGCTTGTAGGTGAGCGTGCTGGCGTCCTTCTTCACCGAGTACAGCCGCGGGGCGTCCTGCGCGGCGGCGGGGAGCGCGAGCATCAGGGCGGCAAGCGTGGCGAGTCGTCGAACAATCACGGCGTCCTCCAGAGGGGGTACGGCTCTGCCTCCGCACAACGGCCGGCGCGCGGAGACATTCACGGCAGGGGGGTTCACGTCAGAAGGTGAGCGTCACGATGCCCGCGGCGACACAGCCCAGCGTGGCATAGCCAACCACCTGGTGCGCGGTGGCGTACTTGGGCTCCTGCAGCTCGCCGTAGCTGTGGGTGGCCAGGATGCCCAGCACGGCCTGCGCGACCATGCCGGCGGTGGCCAGGCCCATGAAGATTTTATGGAACGTCACCGAGTCCCACTGGAAGGCGCGCTCCACCGGATCCGGCGCCAGGATGCCCAGCGCGCCCACCGTGGCGAACAGCAGCGACGTGCCGATGACGACGCCCCGGTGCCACGCGAGCAGCGACCGGTCATCCCCGCCGCCCCGGAACGAGCGGTTGAACTGGATCTGCCCCAGCACCGTGGCCGCCGTGAGGCCACCCGCCATGCCCAGGCCCAGGCCCTGGTGCAGCAGGAGCATGGTGCGGCGCGTCTTGAGCTGACCCTCCAGCTCCGGATCCAACAGGCCCGCGGTGGCCTCCGCCTCCGGCGCGAGCAGGTCGAAGTCCAGGCTGGGCTCCGAGGTGGAGGAGCCCGTGGAGGGCTGCGACTCCGGGGTGGCGGACACCGGCGGCGCCACGTCCGGCGTCACCGGCTGGGGCGCGGCGGCAGGGGCGGACTCCGCGGGCGCCGTCTCCTGGGGC
>NZ_RAWD01000343.1:0-9635 GCF_003612065.1 Corallococcus sp. CA047B | reverse complement strand
GGGTGAACCTGGGCATGGACGACGGCATGGACGAGGCGAAGCTGCCCGCCACGCTGGAGTCGCTGGGCGCCCCGGGCGGCAAGGTCATCCGCGCCCTCACCCGCCCCACCTACGGCTACGTCTACGTGCCGGAGGCGGAGGCCCCGGGCTTCGAGGCCCTCAACGGCAAGACGCACGCCGACAAGGCGCTGAAGCTGGAGCGGCACCGTCCGCGCGGCCAGCGTGAGGAGCGCCGTCCCCGCCACGAGGCCCTGCCGGATGTCCCCGGACAGGCGCGCCTCTGGGTGGGCCTGGGCCGCCAGGAGGGCCTGGACGAGGCGGGCGTCACCGCCGCGCTGGAGGCCGCGGGCGCTCCGGCGGGCAAGGTGCTGCGCACGGACCTGCGCCCCACGTACGCGTACGTCTTCGTCGCGGAGGAGGACGTGGCCGGCTTCGAGGCCACCCACGGCAAGCCTCACGGCGAGAACAAGACGCTGAAGGTCGAGCGCGCGAAGCGCAAGTAGTCCCCTTCGTCGGTGCCTTCCAGGGCGACGCGCCTTCCCAGGTGGAAGGCGCGTTGATTCAGGAAGGCACCTTCCTCCTGCGGGCCCGGTGGTAGTGCGCGGTGCACAGCCCCCGGGCCAGCACGGGCCGGCCGCAGTCCGGTTCGGTGCAGGAGGCAGCAACGTGTCCCTGGGACGGGGGACATGCGGCGTCAGGCCCGCCGCTGAACATCGCGTCCGCCACGGCCAGGAGGCGGTCCACGTCTGCCCGGCCCAGTCCCCGCACCCGAACCCACTCCACCAGCCGATGAGCCCCCGCGTCCTCCGCGTCCTCCAACCGGAACAGCTCCCAGAGCGGCAGCTCCAGGGCGGCCGCGACCTGGAGGAGCGTGTCGTAGCTGGGGTTGCGCTCGCCGCGCTCCAGGAGCGACACGAAGCTCACGGAGATGGCGCACCGCTCGGCGAACTCCTCCTGCGTGAGGCCCCTCCGCTCGCGCAGCGTGCGGATGCGCCGCGCCAGTCCCTGGAGCGAGCCGCTTGCGTCGCTTGGGGGCGGAGAGCCGGGGCGCATGGACGCCCCCATCGTAGCGCACCCCTTCTGTTATGGTTTTCCCACCAGGAGCCCGCCCCACCATGAACGCCGTCGACGGCACCAACTACTACTTCCGCAAGGCCGCGCGGGTGATGGACGTGGGAACGCCCATCGAAACGCTCCTGGCCACGCCCCTGCGCGAGGTGAAGGTGCAGGTGTCCATCGAGATGGACTCCGGGGAGATCCGCACGTTCCTGGGCTACCGCATCCAGCACGACAACAGCCGCGGCCCCATGAAGGGCGGCCTGCGCTACCACCCCGCCCTGGACCAGGACGAGTGCGTGTCGCTCGCGTCGCTGATGACGTGGAAGACCGCCGTGGTGAACGTGCCCTACGGCGGCGCCAAGGGCGGCGTGGCGTGCGACCCGTCGCAGATGAGCCTCAAGGAAGTGGAGCGGCTCACGCGCAAGTTCGTGGATCAGATTCAGGACGTCATCGGGCCCACGCGCGACATCCCCGCGCCGGACGTCAACACCAACCCCCAGGTGATGGCGTGGGTGATGGACCAGTACTCGCGCTACCACGGGCACTCGCCCGCGGTGGTGACGGGCAAGCCCCTGGAGCTGTACGGCTCCAAGGGCCGCGAGGCCGCCACCGGACGGGGCCTCTTGTACGTGTGCCGTGAAATCCTGCGCGACCTGGGCATCCCCATGAAGGGCACGCGCTTCGCCATCCAGGGCTTCGGCAACGTGGGCAGCCACATCGCGCAGCTCATCTGGGGCGACGGCGGCGTGGTGGTGGCCGCGTCCGACGTGCTGGGCGGCATGTACAACCCGCTGGGCCTGGACGTGCCGTCGCTCTTCGAGCACGTCAAGCGCACCGGCACCGTCACCGGCTTCAGCGGCGGCACGCCGTGCAGCAACGAGGACGTGCTCGCGGCGGACTGCGAGGTGCTCATCCCCGCCGCCCTGGGCCACGTGCTCACCCGCGACAACGCCAACAGCGTGCGCGCGCGCCTGGTGGTGGAGGGCGCCAACGGGCCCACCCAGCCGGAGGCGGACGACCTCTTGGAGAAGCGCGGCATCTTCGTGGTGCCGGACATCCTCGCCAGCGCGGGCGGCGTCACCGTCAGCTACCTGGAGTGGGTGCAGAACCTCCAGCACGTCTCCTGGGAGGAGGACCGCGTCAACGCGGAGCTGGAGAAGACGATGAAGGAGGCCTACGACCGGGTGGCGCAGATTGCCCGCTCCCGGAAGGTCTCCATGCGGACGGCCGCCTACATCCTGGCCATCGGCCGGGTGGGCAAGGCCACGGTGCTGCGCGGCATCTGACACACCCGGGGCGGACCTTTCGGGGACCGACGATTCCTCCGCCCGCTGCCGCATCGCGTCCAGGCCGGCCCCACGCCCGCGCCGCTTCCGTGCGGGGCCAGCATCCGCTACACGGCCGGCATGATGGTCACCCTGCAGGACATCCAGGTCGCGCGCGAGCGGCTGCGCCCGGCGCTGCGCCCCACGCCGTGCCCCGCGTCCGACTACTTCACCGAGAAGACGGACTGCGCGGTGGTGTACTTCAAGCTGGAGAACCTCCAGCGCACCGGCGCGTTCAAGGAGCGCGGCGCGCTCAACAAGCTGCTCACGCTCACGCCGGAGGAGAAACAGCGCGGCGTCATCGCGGCCTCCGCCGGCAACCACGCGCAGGGCGTGGCCTACCACGCGCGACGGCTGGGCATCCGGGCCACCATCGTGATGCCGGAGCGCACGCCGCTCATCAAGGTGACGCGCACGCGGGACGACTACGGCGCGCGCGTGGTGCTCAAGGGCGCCAACTTCGATGAGGCCTACGCGGAGGCGCTGCGCATCCAGCAGGCGGAGGACCTGGTCTTCGTCCACCCCTTCAACGACCTGCACGTCATCGCGGGCCAGGGGACCATCGGCCTGGAGCTGTTGGAGCAGTGCCCCGACCTGGAGCTGGTGCTGGTGCCGGTGGGCGGCGGCGGACTGATTTCCGGCGTGGCCGTGGCCCTCAAGGAGACGAACCCGCGCATCCAGGTGGTGGGCGTGCAGGCCGCCACCATCGCCAGCATGAAGGCGTCGCTGGACGCGGGCGTGCGCACGGAGCTCACGGCCGCGGGCACCACCATCGCGGACGGCATCGCGGTGAAGATTCCGGGCGACATCACCTTCGAGCACGTGCGCAGGTACGTGGACGCGGTGGTGACGGTGGACGAGGAGGAGATCGCCGCCGCCATCCTGCTGATGCTGGAGCAAGAGAAGACGGTGGCGGAGGGCGCGGGCGCCGCGGGGCTGGCCGCGCTGCTCAACGGCAAGGTGCCGCAGGCGAAGGGCAAGCGCGTCGCCATCATCGTCGGGGGCGGCAACATCGACATGAACGTCATCAGCCGCATCATCGAGCGGGGCCTCGTGAAGGCGGGCCGCCTGGTGCAGTTGGAGGTACGGCTGCCGGACCGGCCCGGCATGCTGGCCCGGCTCACCACGCAGATTGCCCAGATGCGCGCCAACGTGGTGGACCTGCACCACGACCGCGCCTTCTCCAAGGCGGGCCTGGGCGAGGCCACGGTGGAGGTGATGCTGGAGACCACCGGGCACGCCCACATCCAGGAGCTGATGGCGTCCCTGGAGGCCCAGGGCTGGCAGGTCGCCCGGACGTAGCCCAAGGGAGCAGGGAGCTTGCACGCCCGCGCGCGGCTTCGGCGATACTGGGGATTCCATGAACACGCCCCTCATCGCCCTGTTGCTGCTCGCCGCCGCCCCTCCGCCGCAGAAGGCCAAGGAGCTGGCCGCCCAGAAGCAGTGGGAGGAGCTGTACCTGGCGTTCGCGGCGGCGTCCCCTTCCGACTATCCGGAAGCGCAGCGGCCGGGGGTCGCGGCCCCGCTGCTCAAGGGGTGCGAGGCGCTGCTCGCGGAGGACGCGGTGATGGCGTACTCGCTGGGCGAGCGCGCCGTGGCCTTCCAGGAGACGTCCGGGGCCCTGCGGTGCCTGGCGAAGTCGGCGCTGAAGACGGATCAACGCGCGTCCGCGGAGGAGGCGCTGCGCAAGGGCCTGGAGCAGTTCCCCAAGGACGGCGCGTTCGGGCTGGAGCTGGGGCGGCTGCTGCTGCAGGACGAGGACACGACGGCGGCCATCGCCACGCTGGAGCGGGTCCCCGCGAAGACGAAGGAGGCGAAGGAGGCGCGCAAGCTCATCCAGAACGCGCGCGCGAAGGAGAAGGAGGCCGGGGCCGCGCGGGGCGAGGTGGAGCGCCTGGAGAAGCGGCTGAATGGCGAGGAGGACACGCGCACCGCGAAGGGGACGCAAGGGGACGGCGACGTGCGCACGGCGAGCCTCAGCTACGAGTCCAGCGTGACCAAGGACGGCATGCGCGTGCGCGCCAACCGGCGCTTCTCCATCCGCTACTTCAGCAGCGACCGCGACTTCGGACAGCGCGCCGAGTACGAGGGCCAGGTCGTCTCGGCGCTGGAGGATGCTTATGACTTCACGCTGCGGACGCTGGGCCGGGCCCGGGAGCAACAGCTGGAGGTCGTGCTCTACACGAGCGAGGAGTTCAGCTCGCACATGGGGGCTGTCTTCGCGGCGCAGGTCGCCGGGCTGTACCGCAACAACGCCATCCGGCTGAACGACGCGGCGCAGATGACGCCGCAGAACCGGGCCACGCTGGTGCACGAGTACGTGCACGCGGCGTTGGATGAAATCTGCCCGGAAGGCGGCGGCGCCCTGCCCCGCTGGTTCAACGAAGGCATGGCCGAGTACCTGCAGTGGCGCTTCCAGAAGGTGGATGGCCCGCCGCGAGCCCTCCGGGACCGGATGCGCTCGGCGGCCAAGCAGGGCATGTTGCCGACGATGTCGGTGATGAACTCGCGGGCGCTCATCACCCTGAGTGATCCCGCCGTGGCCTACGCCGCCTCCGCCATGGCCGTGCAGGAGCTGGTGCGCCTGGGCGGGATGGAGAAGCTGCTGGGCTTCGTCCAGTCGGTGAACGGGGCCGCCTCCTTCGAATCCGCCCTCCAGTCCACCTACGACAGGGACTTCGCGGCCCTGGACAAGGCGGTCCATACCGCCCTCTCGGGGAGGTAGCGGCCGGTCGGGCTTGGCGGATTGGTTTACCCCCTGGCGGGAGTCCCCTACACTCGCGGCCCTCCAAGATTTTCGCTGCGGCGGTCCCCGTTTGACGCTGGCGCAGCAAGGTGACGGATGTCCGATACTCGCGCCGCGATGAGAGAATTCCGCTTCCTGGATGAGAAGCGGAAGCTGGGAAGCCTGTCCGCCGTCGAGGAGGCTCGCTGGGTCGAGTTGCGCGGTCTGTTGGGCATCCAGGACGCGGCGGACACCGCGGCGGCGGCCCAGGCCTGGGCCCAGCCCCAGGAGCAGGTCCAGGAGCAGCCCCAGGGCTACTACGGCGAGGACGGCCAGTGGTACGCCTACCCCGCCGGCTATGAGCAGCCCCAGGGCTACTACGGCGAGGACGGCCAGTGGTACGCCTACCCCGCCGGCTATGAGCAGCCCCAGGGCTACTACGGCGAGGACGGCCAGTGGTACGCCTACCCCGCCGGCTACGACCCCAACGCGGCCTATGATCCGAACGCGGCGGCGTGGCCCCAGCAGGGCTACGACGCGAACGCGGCCGGCACCGACGCCGCCGCGGCGTATGATCCGAACGCGGCTCAGGCGTGGGCGGGCTATTCCGGGGGCGCGGCGGAGGCAGGGTATGCGCCGCAGGCTCCCGTGGATCAGGACAACCTGAACCTCAGCACCGACGACATCGACATCCCGTCGTTGAGTGAACCCGCGCCGTGGATGCCCCAGCCCGCGGAAGCAGCGCCCGCGCAGGCGGCCGCGGCGGAGACCTGGGAGACGAGCGCCGAGGAGGATTTCTCCGGGCTGTCCACGGCGACGCCGCCTCCGGTGGCCGCCGAACCCGAGGCCTCGCTGGAGGACTCCTTCGCCGAGCTGTCGATGGAGGTCGAGACGGAGGCCCAGGCCCCGGCGGCCTCCGGCCTGGATCCGATGGCGGAGGCCCTGGCCTCCGCCGAGCAAGCGGCCTCCGAGGAAGCGGCGATGTTGGACGCCGAGCCCGCGTCCGAAGCGGTGATGGCCGAGGACCTGTCCTCCGCGCCCGTGGACGCCGCGTGGGACGCGGCACCGCTCGCGGTGGAGTCCGACGAGTCCCGTGACGGGGCGCTCGACACGGCACCGCTGGCGGTGGACACGTCGGCCCCGGCCGACGGCGAAACGTCGGCGGATTGGGATTGGAGCGACGTCGCGACGGCGCAGGCCCCGGCTCAGGCGGAAGGCGCCGTGCTGGAGGCGTCCGCCGAGGAGATCTCGACCGACGCGGGTGGCACCGAGGCGGCGTGGCAGACAGCGTCCGCCTCCGGAACGACGGATCCCGGTGGGGACATCGTGCTCGGTTCCGGCGACATCGCGGAGGCGTGGACGGACAGCGCGGAGGTTTCCGAAGCGCCCGCGGAGGAGAGCGCCCTGGAGGCGGGTGATGCCACGGGGACGTGGCAGTCGCAGCCGGCCAGCGTGGAGGCGTGGCAGGCCGACGGCGCGGCTTCGACGGAGGCTCCCGCCGAGGAGATCGCGCTCGGTTCGGACGACATCGCGGCCAGCTGGCAGTCCGACAGCGCGGCTTCGACGGAAGCTCCCGCCGAGGAGATCGCGCTCGACGCCGGAGATGTCGCGGCCAGCTGGCAGTCCGACAGCGGCGCTTCGACGGAGGCGTCCGCCGAGGAGATCGCGCTCGACGCCGGAGATGTCGCGGAAGAGGGCGCGGCCTGGACGGACGCTGCGACGGGAGTCGACGAAGAGGCCATCGCGCTGACGGACTCCGAGGCCCTGGCTTCCGCGCAGGCGGCGGAGACTCCGACGTTCGACGCGGCTGACCTGGGGGCCGAGGAAGCGCTCACCCCTCCCCCGTCTCCGTTCGCGGAGGGTTCGTCGCTGGGGATCCGCAGCATCCCGGTGGGACCGGATGTGGAAGCGGAGACGCTCGAGCTCGGCGCGGAGGATGTCGAGCCGTCGGCGCTGTCGGCGGCGCGTGAGGCCCTTGCAGCGGAGCAGTGGAGCGAGCTGAACGGGCAGCCCGATGAGGCCGTGCCGCTGGCCACCGCGAGCGAATCCCTCGCGGAGGCGCAGTCCGCGGAGGACTCGGCGTGGTCCGATGGAAGCCAGGACGCGCAGGCCGAGTGGTCCGCCGACGGAGCGCCGTCCGACGCGACCGCCACCGTCGGGTTGCAGGAGGAGTCCTCGCCCATCGAGCTGCAGCCCGAGTGGGCCTCCGATGCCGTGGAGTCCCCCGCCGAGACGCCCGCCTGGGCGCAGGCCACCGAGGAGTCCGCGCCCATCGAGTTGCAGCCGGAGTGGGCCGCGGCCGACGCGGTGACAGGGACCGATGCCTCCGCGGAGCCGGAGGCTGTCGAGGCACAGCCGGAGTGGAGCACCGGGGAACAGACCGCGACCGAAGCGACTGGCACCGACTGGGAGACCCCGGCGGAAGAGACCGCGTGGTCGGTGTCCTCGGCGCAACCGGCCACGGACCACGCCCAGGCGACGGGGAGTGATCCGACCGGGGAAGCACCGTTGATTGAAGCGCAGGCGGACTGGGCCACGGAGGAGACGGCATCGGCGGAGGGGTCGGATCCGTCCGGAGCGATGGCGCCCATCGAGGCACAGCCTGAATGGGCTGCGTCCACGGAGGTCGCGCCGCACGAAGCCGAAGCTGGCTGGGCTGCCGCCGGCGAGACCGCGCCCGCCGCGCAGACGTCGGACTGGGAATCCCCGCAGGAAGCCGCGCCCATCGAAGCGCAGCCGGAGTGGGCCACCCCGGAAGAAGCCGCGCCCATCGAGGCCCAGCCCGAGTGGGCCACGGAAGAAGCCGCGCCCATCGAGGCACAGCCGGAATGGGACACGGAAGAGGCCGCGCCCATCGAGGCCCAGCCGGAATGGGCCACCGCCGAAGAGACCGCCCCGGTCGCTCAGTCGGAGTGGACCTCCACGGAAGAGGCAGCCCCCATCGAGGCCCAGCCGGAATGGGCCACGGAAGAGGCCGCGCCCGTCACCGCGCAGCCCGAGTGGGCCACGGAAGAAGCCGCACCCGCTGCCGCGCAGCCCGAGTGGGCTACCGCCGAAGAGACCGCCCCGGTCGCTCAGTCGGAGTGGGCCTCCACGGAAGACGCCGCGCCCATCGAGGCACAGCCCGAGTGGGCCACGGAAGAAGCCGCACCCGTCACCGCGCAGCCAGAGTGGGCGACTGCTGAAGAAGCCGCGCCTGTCGCCGCGCAGTCGGAGTGGGCCTCCACCGAGGAAGCCCCCATCGAAGCCCAGCCCGAGTGGGCCACGGAAGAGGCCGCGCCCGTCGCCACTCAGCCGGAGTGGACCTCGGAAGAAGCCGCGCCCATTGAAGCCCAGCCTGAGTGGGCCACGGAGGAAGCTTCCGCACCTGTCTCCGCACAGCCGGAGCCGGCCACGGCCGAAGCGTCTGCACCCGGCACTGCGCAGTCCGAGTGGGCCACTTCCGAGGATGCCCCCATCGAGGCTCAGCCCGAGTGGGCCACGGAAGAAGCCGCGTCTGCCACCGCGCAGTCAACGTGGGCGACGCCCGAAGAAGCCGCACCTGTCGCTGCACAATCGGAGTGGGCCTCTACGGAAGAAGCCGCCCCCATCGAGGCCCAGCCCGAGTGGGCGACGGCCGAAGAGTCCGCCCCGGTCGCCACGCAGTCGGAGTGGGCCTCTACGGAAGAAGCCGCCCCCATCGAGGCCCAGCCCGAGTGGGCGACGGCCGAAGAGTCCGCCCCGGTCGCCACGCAGTCGGAGTGGGCCTCTACGGAAGAAGCCGCTCCCATCGAGGCCCAGCCCGAATGGGCCACGGCTGATGCGTCCGCTCCCGTCGCCGCGCAGCCCGAGTGGGCCACTTCCGAGGAAGCCCCCATCGAGGCCCAGCCTGAATGGGCTACGGAAGAGGCCGCGCCGGTCGCCGCGCAGCCCGAGTGGGCGCCCACGGAAGAAGCCGCGCCCATCGAGGCACAGCCGGAATGGGCCACGGAAGAGACCGCGCCGGTCGCCGCACAGTCGGAGTGGGCGTCCACGGAAGAGGCCGCCCCCATCGAGGCACAGCCTGAATGGGCCACGGAAGACGCCGCGCCCGTCGCTGCTCAGCCGGAGTGGGCCACCACGGACGACGCAGCCCCCATTGAAGCCCAGCCCGAATGGGCCACGGAAGAGGCCGCGCCCGTCGCCGCTCAGCCGGCATGGGATCCGAACGCCTCCGCTTCCGAAGCGACCTCGTCGGACTGGGCCTCCACCGATGCGCCGGCCCCTGTCGCCGCGCAGTCGGAGTGGGCCTCCACCGAGGAAGCCCCCATCGAAGCCCAGCCCGAGTGGGCCACGGAAGAGGCCGCGCCCGTCGCCGCGCAGCCGGAGTGGGCCACCGCCGAGGAAACCGCCTCCGGGTCCTGGGCCCAGCCCGCCACCGAGTCCCAGCCCGCGTGGGAGGCCCCCGTCGAAGAGGCCGCCTCCGAGTGGTCCTCCCCTCCGGCCACGCCTGAATGGAACGCCCCGGCCGCCCGGTCCGCCTGGAGCGCCCCCCAGGAAGCCCAGCC
>NZ_RAWD01000342.1:0-9655 GCF_003612065.1 Corallococcus sp. CA047B | reverse complement strand
CTTCTGACCCAGCCCCACGTCCACCGACACCACCCGCCCCGGGGCGGGTGGTGTCGGTGGACGTGGGGCTGGGTCAGAAGGTCACGCCCGGACAGGTGCTGGCCAGACTGGAGACGGCATCGGGGCCGGTGGACCTCAAGGCGCCCCGGGAGGCGACGGTGGGGCGCGTGTCGGTGGCGCCGGGGGCACAGGTGGTGGCGGGCCAGGCGGTGGTGTCGGTGAGGGACCCGGAAGCGCTGCCGTCGCTCTACGTGCTCCTGCCGGGGGAGTACCGGTCGGAGCTGGCACCGGGGATGACGCTGGAGTACCGGATGGAGAGGATGCCCGAGCCGCTCGAGACGGTCATCGAGGCGGTGGAGGGGCCGGAGGCGTCACTCCAATACGCGCGGGCGAGGAAGGCCGAGGACTCGTCGCGGGAGGACGGGGTCGTGCTGGTGCGGGCGCACGTGCCGTCGCGCAGCTTCATCCGGGATGAGCAGTCGCGCCTCTACCAGGACGGGAGTACCGGCAGCGCCAGGGTGAAGCTGGGCACGCAGCGCCTGCTCGTCGCGTGGTTCCCCGGGCTGCGCCATGCGCTGCCGTGAACGCCGGGCTCCCGCCACGAGCCGTCTCGTGCTCCTGGCGACCTTGGTGTTGGGGTGCGCGTCCACGCAGCCCCTTCCGGGGGTTGTCCACGGAGTCGAAGGGGCATCGCTGACGAGCATCCCCGGCCCCATGCCGGCCTTCGGTCCGTTCGACACCTTCTCGGATGCGTTGAAGGCCGCGTGTCCCCTCATCCTGAGCCAGCCGCGAGCCACCGCAGGACGACCGACCGAGCAGAACTTCTCACTGCGCTGGCGGCGCTCTCGCGAGTACTGCGCCTGGCTGTACTACACGCCGGACCAGAAGTTCGAGATGAGCATGCTCGCGGCGGGAACTCCGCACGACGCGCCGAACAAGCGCACCTGCGACCTGCCTGCGACCGTGGATGACCCGCGCTACTCCCCAGGGAGCCTGGGCTACGTCTTCGTCCTGCACAACCACCCCTACGACAATGTGCTGTCGGACCGTGACATCCGGTTCATCGTCGCCATGGCAGTCGAGCACGGTGTAACCGTCAAGACGCAGGCGGGTGTGATTCCGCTCTCCATCGTCGCCTTCTTCTCTCACTCCGGTAGCCTGGAGAACCCTCCCTGTGATGGGTTCTTCCAGTACGTCCCAGCAACGGGAGAGTTGTTGCGGTGGCTTCGAAAAGACAGCGACTGGAGACGTCAGGTCATCGGTCGGGTGGAGTGGCTGGACGACACGCGCTATCGCATCGTGCGCAACTAGGGACGTGGGCCTTCGTCATGGAGAAATACGGACGATGAAGCGATATGCGTCGTTGCTGATGGGGCTCGCCGCCCTCGGATGCACTCGCGCTGTCATCGTCGCGGCATCCGTGCCCGTGGAGGATGATCCCTCGATAGTGTTTCCCCAGTTCTTCGAACATGCACCGCTGCGCCTTGGAGCCTCGGGACAACCCTTCTTGATGGACGGCTCCGTCCTCCGGGCACTGACCCTTGCGGCCAATGACTTCCTGCCCCCAGGTCAGGCAGCCCCGCCGTGCACCGACTCACTGGCGTCGCACGTCTTCCGGATCATCCAGCGCGAGGAGCTCATCTTCGTTCGCATCGACGAGGATCCCGCCGCATGTGGACGACCTCACCCGGGACTTGATTCCGGGGCGAAGTACGCCATCAGTCGCGATGGACGCATCCTCCGACGCGTCCTGGACGGGATGGAGCTGTATGTGGCGCCTCCCGATGGCGGCGTCATCGAGAAGGCGGAGCCCGGTGGCTCTCCGTCGTTCAATCCGGAGCGTCCAAGCGCCCTGCCCTTCCTGCATCCATCCGACGCGGGAACACCTGACGCTCAGGCGCCCTGACGCGACAGCCTGCGCTCCAACCGCTCCAGCCGGAGCTGATGGTCCGCGGGCAGCTCCACCGGGGCGGCCAGCCGTGCGTGATACAGGGCCCGGGACAGGTCTTTCACCGAGTGCTCGTAGAGCTTCGTCAGCGACAGGTGCAGCGTCGCCCCCTGTCCGGGCCGGGCGAACGTGAGCGCCCGTTGCAGGTGCGCCACCGCGGACTCGCAGTCGCCGGCCCTGCGGCAGAGGCGTGACGCCACCACCAGCGCTTCGATGCCCACGTTCCCGCCGCCCTCCGCCGCCGCCTTGGCGAACGCGAGCGCGCGCTCCGCGTCCCCTGCCCGCTCCGCCACCACCGCGAAGCCGAGCAGGTCGCGGGGATCCTGCTGCTCCGTCCCCTCCGCCCGGAAGCGGCGCACGAGGTCCCCCAGCAGCGCCGCCAGCAGCAACAGGTCCTTCTGGTTGTGCTCCAGCACCGGCACCATCTCCGAGCCGTCCGTCCCCCGCAGGAAGCGGAAGTACAGCTCCGGGATGAGCGACCCGTCCACGTCGTCCACCCGGTGGTGGCCCAGCACCTTCGACTCCAGGTGCACCAGCCGCGCACCCTCGCCCCGGTGCTTGAACACACGCCGCGCGCAGTGCAGCAGGTCCAGGTGCGGCAGCTCCTTCGGCACCGGCACCCGGTTGAGCACGAAGCGCGTGCGCAGCAGTGGCCAGTCGAAGCTCTTGCCGTTGTACGTGACGAGGCAGGACGACGACGCCATGCGCTCGGCCAGCAGCCGCAGCATCGGCGCCTCTTCACCCATGCGCCGGAGGAAGAGCTGCTGCACGCGCAGCGACCGGCCCTCGAACCACGCCAGCCCCACCAGGAACGGCACCGTGCCCGTGCCTCCCGCGAGCCCCGTCGTCTCCGTGTCCAGCATCAGCATCCGCGTGAAGTCCACCGACTCCAACTCCGGATGCAGCGCGAGACTCGCCACCAGCCGGGCCTCCACGTCGAGCGCCGCCGCCACCGGGGCCGTGCCGTGGTGGTGCTCCGGCGCGTACAACTGCTCCGCCACGTGCACCGTGCCGAACGACGTCGTGCGCGCCTCCACCGGCAGCGCCCGGGGCTCGGGCACCGGGGCCACCGCCCGCCGCGCGGAGGCCGTGCCCTGACGCTCCGCCCAGAACGACAGCATCTGGCGCAGCGACTCCACCCGGGGATCCGCCGGGCCGTCCGCGCTGCCTGCCTTCCGGGCAGCGAACCGTCGCCGTGCTTCCTCTCGCAGGTCCACGAGGCCGGAGGCCGCTTCGTCCCGAGCCCGGTCACGCGGACCCGAGGGCTCCGCGAAGTCACCCGCCTCGCGCGAGACCGGCCCGGGAGCAGGACCCTCTTCCCCCTCCATGGACAGGCGCTTGCGAAGCGCCTCCACCAACACCTCCGCGAGGGTGGTCGTCCCTGCTTCTTCGACCTTGGGGACGTCCGGAGGTGACGCGTGCTGGGGACGCGCCTCCACCACGGTGTTCACCGGGGCCGGCGTTCCCCGCGAGCCGCCTGGGCCCGCGCTGGTGAGTCGCGACAGCTTGCGCTTCAGGTCCATGCGCCGTCCGTGCTCCTCACTGCACTCCCGCGACGCCGAGCGCCGCCAGGAGCTCCAGCGCCAACCGCTTGCGCGGATGCGCTCCCACCGGAGCACTCCCCGGCTGACCACCCGCCGCCGGCCCGATGCACGCCGGACAGCCGTCCTCGCACGGACACGACTCCAGCAGCTTGCGACCGCGCAGCAGCAACTCCTCGCGCTGATCGTACAGCCGCGCCGCCAGCCCCACGCCACCGGGCACGTTGTCGTAGAGGAACAGCGTCGGCTCGAAGCCCACCCCACCCTCCTTGCGCGGCGGACCGTCCGGTTCATCCCGGCTGCCGAGCGTCCGCCCCAGGTCGCGCGGGTCGCTCATCAACCCCACGCACGCCACCGTGCGCAGCGCCGAACCCAGGCCGCGCAGCGCATCGATGACCGCCGGACGGGGTGCATCCATCGACCGCACCACCGCCTCCGGCACCGTCAGCCACAGCGCGGTGGTGTGCATCTGCATCTCTGGCAGCCGCACGTCGCCGTAACCCACGTTCTCATGCGTGTGGTACTTGATCTTCTTGTAGCCCACGACCTTCTCGATGACGGACACCTCGCCCAGCCCCGCGTGCAGCGTCGGGCCCACGGGCGCGCCCTGGTCCTCCTGGATCACGCTCACGCGCACGTTCGTCATCGCGTCGGTGAAGTAGTCCGGCGCCACCTTGCGCACGAACGCCTTGTGGTTCTCCAGGTCCAGCAGCTCCACCTGATACTGCTCCGAGTCGTGCTGGTAGATGGCCTGCTCGTGCAGCTGCGTGTGCGCGGAGCGGAAGTCCATCTCCGCCAGCGTCCGGTCGCTTCCGCGCTCGATGACCACCACGTTGTCCCAGCCCACGCTGCGCAGCGACACGTGGTGCGCCGGGTACGCGTCCGACGACCAGTGGAACATCCGCCGTCCGCCCTCCGCCGCCTGTGACGGGTGCACCACCTGGTGCTGCGTGAGGAAGTCCAGCGCCTCCGTGGTGTTCTCCACCGGCACGTCCCCGAACGCGTCCCCTTCCTCGAAGGGCAGCTCGAAGGCCGCGCACTTCAGGTGCTGCACGAGGATCTCCACGTTGTCCGGATCAATGCGCGCATGCTCCACCGGCGCGCCCGTGAGCGCCTTTGGATCCGACGCGAAGTACTGATCCAACGGAGCGCTCGATGTGACGAGCAGCGCCAGGCTCCCCATGCCCCGGCGCCCCGCCCGTCCGAAGCGCTGCGACAGCGCGGCCACGGAGCCCGGGTAGCCCGCGCACACCACCGCGTCCAGCGACCCGATGTCGATGCCCAGCTCCAGCGCGTTGGTGGCCACCACGCAGCGCACCTCGCCCGCGCGCATCGCGGCCTCGGTGGCGCGCCGGGTGCCCGGCAGGTAGCCGCCCCGGTAGCCCTGGATGAGCGACGGGTCCAGCTTCTCCTCCACGAACCGGTCGCGCAGGTACTTGAGCATCACCTCCACGTTGTTGCGCGACTGTCCGAAGAGCAGCGTGGACACGCCCGCGCGCACCAGGTCCGCGGTGAGTCGCACGGCGCTCTTGAGGTAGCTGGCGCGGATGCCCAGCTCCGCGTTCACCACCGGAGGGTTGTAGACCAGCACCCGCCGCTCGCCGGACGGAGCGCCGCTCTCCGACACCAGCGCCACCTCGCGCCCCAGCATCCGCTCCGCGTGCGCCTTGGGGTTGCCGATGGTCGCCGACGCCAGGATGAACGTGGGGGACGCGCCGTGGAAGCGCGCCACCCGCTGCAACCGGCGCAGCACGTTCGCCAGATGCGAACCGAAGACGCCCCGGTACGTGTGCAGCTCGTCGATGACCACGTAGCGCAGGTTCGCGAACAGCCGCGCCCAGTTCGCGTGGTGCGGCAGGATGCCCGTGTGCAGCATGTCCGGGTTGGTGAGCACCACACCCGCGCGCTCCCGGGCGGCCCGCCGCGCATCCCCCGGCGTGTCTCCGTCGAAGGTGATGGCGCCGTGGCCCAGGCCCGCCTCGCGCATGAACGCCCGCAGCGACTCTTCCTGATCGCGCGACAGGGCCTTCGTGGGGAACAGGTAGAGCGCCCGCGCGTCCGGCTCGCGCGCGAAGCGATCCAAGAGCGGCAGGTTGTAGCAGAGGCTCTTGCCGGACGCGGTGGGCGTGGCGATGACCAGGCTCTCCCCGTCCCGGGCCCGCTCGAAGGCCTCCGCCTGATGGGAGAAGAGCTGCTCCACGCCCCGCTTGCGCAGCGCGTCCCGAACTTGAGGCGCCAGGTCCTCCGGCAGCGGCGCGAAGACCCCGGCCCGAGCGGGCGTCACCGCGTCGAGGACCATGTTCGGCCACACCTGCCGGTCCGTCCGCCACCCCTGGAGCACGGCCTCCAGCCCGCGATCCCCCGACCACGGTGAGCGACGCGGGCCGGAAAAAGCCTCGGTTTCCTTCTCGGGCTTCATAGGGCCGGGCACTGTACAGACGTGTACCGGGAAGGACAACGCGCGTCACGCGCTCCCTGGCACCCGGTGGGTGACCCTTCCCGACACCCTCCGGTCTCACCTTCCTGGCTTCAAGTACGGATTATTGCTGAGCACCCCACCGGGAGGCGGTCAGGCCTCGTCGTCCGGTAGGAGCATGCGGAGCAACTCGTCGTCGGGTCCAAGTGGACGCCATCCGGCCGGAGGCGGTGCAGCGCGAAGCGCCGCCAAGACCTGTTCGGCGCGTTCCTGATGCGTTTCGGGGACAGAGCCGGACCAGATCCCGAGTGTCTTGGCGACCCTGAACCGGTTCGTATCGTCCAACACGGCCGGCCAACCCTCGGGGAGTCCCTCGGATAGCTCTCGCACGAGCACATCGCGAACAAAGCGCGTGACCTGCTTGCGTTGCTCCGCTTCCGCGAGCAACCCGCTCATCACCTGCACGCCCGCGATGTCGTCCTTGCCAAGCTCCTTGGCCAGCGCGACCAACGAGGTGGTGGGATGTGCCTCGGCGAAGGCGGTCAGCGAATCGTAGCCGCGCTCACGGACGCGCTCATACAGCCGAACCCTCCAGCTTCCCTGCCAGGAACGTCCATCGGTCATCGACCTCTCCCTGAAGTAAAGCTCATCGGGATTTCGTAGAACGTCATGCGGTTCGCGACGATGTCCAGGATCTCATTCCGGCTCAACACCCTGCCAGCCTCTCCCTCTGCCCGGTTCAGGGTGCGCATGATCATCTGGTTCCATTCGTTTGGCCACATGCGTCCCAGACGCCAGTCCCCGCCTCCGTGAATCGCCTCGTGGTGGGCCTGTTCCAAGCGGACGCAGAACTGGTCGATGTCCAGGGCCCCCTTGAAACCACGCTTCTCGAACCACGCACGGTGCTCTCTCGGCAGGACGTGGTGCTTCGGCGCATCGGACATGCCGGCCCCTGCCCTGCCGGTTTCGTGCATGGCGCGAACCTCGGGGCCGTCCCCCAGCGCATCCCGCACGCCCGGAGGCAGGTCCCGGTGAGCTTGGGCCATCATCACCGGCCCTGCATGGATGCGGATCGCGGCGCTGACCACGGGCACGGAGATGACGCCTGCCCGCACCAGTTCGCGCATCCGCTCCACCCACTCGGCGGAGACGACGATCCGCGATCCCATCATCACGCCGCCCGACCCCATCACGAGGCCCACTCCCAGCGTGACGGGCGCGGCCGGCGGAGGCCTGGGCAACGTCGTCTTCAGCGCGGAGACCAGCGTGAGCATCTCAAGGAACTGCGCCGCCGCGATGACCCTCCCTGCACGCTCCATCGCAACGTGCGCGCCCTGCTGGATGGATTGGAACTCACCGGTGAGTTGCCCCATCAGCACGGGCATCGCGGTCGCAGTGGCCTCCACCTGCCCCGGCTCCATGGAGGCAAGTGCCTTCATGGCCGGCGCCATCCGCCGCTGCACCCGGTCCAGGTCCAGGAACAGCCGTTCCATCCCGTAGTAGGGGCACTCCTGGCGCACGACCTCCGCGAGGTGGAGGAAGTCGACCCATGCCGCGAGCAACGTAGCGCCGGACATCGCGGCCTGAACGCGCGGGCCGGATATCCGCAGCATTCCCAGCGCCATGTCCGGATCTGAAACCGTCCCGGCGGTCTCCGCGAGCGTGGTGGCCCCGGCCAGCGCGCCACGAATCCATGGCAACTGACCTGAGCCGAAATCCGCATAACGCGTGAAGATACTGCCAGCGTCACTGAAGTCTCTCGTGCTCGCACGGAGCCTGCGGGCACTGTCATCCACGGTTTCCTTCACCTCGTGGAGGGCATCAGCGACGGCTTGCTGGACTCGTCGGGAGTCGTCATCCGTTCTCCTGGGGCTCGCCCCCGACGCCGCCTTGCCGCTCCGCCATCCTTCGCCGGTGCCCCCCGGCACCAGGGCGCGCTGCCGAAGCACCCGCGATCCCCCTCGCCTCGAAGGCGTTTCGACTCCGGCACAGCCCGTGACCAGAAGGGCCAGGCACAGCACCCCGACATTCGCGCGCATTGTCCGCTCCCGGCAGTCCCCTTGGGGGGAGAATCCAGGATGCCTTCATTCCGGGCCGACAGGACACCCGCCTACGGGAACGTCACGTTGCTGATCGTGACGGTGCGTGGGCCGCCTTCCTCCCAGAGCTTGAGCGAGAAGTTCCCTTGGGCAGCAGCGGTCGTGGTCTCGGCTTCGACCACGACGCGCCGGGCCTCTCCCACGGGTATGGGTTGCTCCTGCCACACGCGGAGCACCTTCAAATCCGCTCCAGCCTTGCCTCGAAGCAACGCGCCCTTCGCACTCCAAGGCTGAGCACCTGACCTCACCATCAGCATGAGTTCCACGGCGACACCCGTCCTGGAACGGTAGCTGTTAACCAGGTTTGCTTCGAGCGCGTTCCCAGCAGCCTGGGCAACATCTTGGGTCACGACCCTGCCGGCCACTCCCGAATCATCCAGTGCTCCCGTGGAGATGAGCCCCGTCAGGCCCGCTGGCGCATCGTGCTCGGCGCTCAACCGCGCGTTCTCGCCCTGGCAGATCAGCAGCTTCGCGTGAGCCTCCCTGGCTTCTTGCTGGTAGGTCTCAATCGTCCGCTTCCCACGATAGACCTCGACGAGTGGCTCCGCCTTCGCGGGATGGGCTCGCAGCAGGAAGAAGGCCCTCACTGGCGACGCTCCATCCCGGAAGCGCACGACCAGCCGGAACGTCTCGCCAGGGTTCACGCGCGACGAAGGAACCAATCGGAGGGTGGCTTGCCCCACGTCCACCAGCGAGAAGCGCTCCCGGCCTTCCAGTTCGATGCCGTCGCTCAGTAGGTCTGAATCGAAATAGAAGCCAGATGACAGCCCTGGGCTCACCGCGATTTCGGATGGGAGAGGAGCTTCGTCAGGGGCCAGCTCGATGCGGCGCGCCCCCGGCACGGTGGATGGGAATTCCGCCTGAGCGACAGCGGCTCCGCTCGTGAACAGGAATCCCAGCAGAACGGCGAAGGAAGAAGAAGGCACTCGACGATGGCTCCCGGACAGGCTTGCTACTCGAACCCACCGACCGCCTTCACGTAGGCGGCCGTGAAGATGCGGGCACTGGAGGGCGAATCGTCTCCGGGCTCGCGGGCCATCCCTCGCGCCCCTCCCTCCGCGTAGACCTCCATGCACACGGGAAAGCTGTCACCCTTCGGCGTCGTCGCCCACGTCAGGCGCCCATAAACGCGGTCTCTCACGATGAGCCGGCCCGACAGTACTGTGTTGCTCGGCATGTCCGCCCAGGGGCCAGCCAGGATCAGCTCCGTGGGTCCCTCACGCACTGAGATGAACTGAGGCCGACCGAAGACAAAAAGCGCGCCGTGCTTGTCTTCCAGTTTGATCTTCAGCTTCGCCATGGCCTTCACGGCCCCCACGGGACATGGCTCGGGAGGAGGCGCCGGACGTATTTGGGGACTGGGGCATCCGAGGGCCGCGCAGGTTGCGACGGTCCCCACCGCGCGGGCCATGACGCTCATGCCCTTCTTCACGAGTTTCGACGGGAGCTGAAGGGATGGGGTCTGCGTTGTCTGCGTCGTCACGGTGGCTGAATCCTCCTGGAGCATCGCGGGATGAGCGACGGCCGCGGCGATGGCCTCCGGCCCGGTGAGAGCTGCGGCCAGACCACCTTTAGGCGACTTGCCAGCGGGCGCTACTTCCTGACGGGTGGACGAGGGGCCCGAAGCGCGTGGCCCCCGCCACCCCAGCAC